>JAKEEX010000739.1 GCA_022616315.1 Myxococcaceae bacterium | reverse complement strand
TTCGGGAGCCGCTCACCGGAGAGGCGCATGGGCACGGTGCGCAGGGTGCGGAGGTTGGCGGTGACGTCCTCGCCCACGAAGCCGTCTCCGCGCGTCGCGGCGCGGGTGAGCACGCCCCGCTCGTAGGTGAGCGAGACCGCGAGCCCGTCAATCTTCAGCTCGCAGAAGTAGGTGGCCTCCGGCCCCACGCGGCGCTCCACGCGCTCGGCCCACGCGCGCACCTCCGCCTCCGTGAAGGCGTTGTCCAGGGAGAGCATGGGGAGCCGGTGGCGCACCGGGGCGAAGAGCACGGACGGACGGCCACCCACGCGCTGGGTGGGGCTGTCCGGGGTGACGAGCTCGGGGAACTCCGTCTCCAGCGCCTTCAGCTCGCGCATCAGCGCGTCGTACTCCGCGTCGGACACGACCGGCGCGTCCAGCACGTAGTAGCGGTGGTCGTGGAAGCGGATGAGCCCGCGCAGCTCCTCCACGCGCCGCTTGGCCACGCTGCGGCGGCGCTCCTTCGGCGCGGCGCGCCTGGGGAGCGCCGGGCTCTGCCTCGCGGACGGCACGCGTCTCTAGGCGGGAGGAGCCCCGGCGGCCCCCAGCACCTCCTCCAGGCGGGTGCGGGCGGCCAGCGCGTGGAGCTTCTCGTGGACGGACTCGTTGGTGAACTCGTGCACCTCGGCGAGCGACCGCGCGTAGTCGGTCAGCGCCTCCATCCACTCGCGCAGGCTCTCCGTGCTCGTGGGCTTGTCGCGGGCCACGTCGATTCGCAGGGAGGCGTCCTCGAGCCTCCGCACGGCGTCATCCAGGTGGTGGGGGACGGCCATGGTCGCTCTCCTCCGTCGGGCTCCCCTCAAGGATGCGAACTCCCCTCTCTCCCTGGGAGAGGGACTTCGGTGAGGGGAAGGGAGCGAAGCCGTGCGCCCCCTCTCACCCGGCCGGCGCTCCCTCCGCCTCCCGCCCGGCGTGCGCGCGGTCGAGCAGCGACCGCACCTCGGCATCGCTCGTCTGGGCGAAGTCCTCGTACCAGAGCCCCACCGCGTAGAAGGGGTCGGGGGTGCGCAGGCACACCACCTCGTCTGCCAGTGCCTGGAGCTCCCCTTCGGCCTCCACGGACGCAACGGGCACGGCCACCACCACCCGCGCAGCGCCGCGCTGGCGCACGCCCGCGACCGCAGCCTTCATGGTGGAGCCGGTCGCGACACCGTCGTCCACGAGAAGCGCCACCTTCCCCTCGAGCGCGAGCGGAGGACGTCCGGGCCGGTACAGCTGCTCGCGCCGCTGAAGCTCCCGTTCCTCACGCTCGGTGGCGGCGTCGATGACACGCGTGGAGAGGCCGAGGAGGTCCACCACCTCCCGGTTGAGCACCCGCACGCCACCACTCGCGATGGCGCCCATGGCGAGCTCCTCCTGTCCCGGAGTGCCCAGCTTGCGCACCACGAAGACATCCAGCGGGACTCCGAGCGCGCGCGCCACCTCGAAGCCCACGGGCACCCCACCACGCGGCAGGGCGAGCACCACCACGTCCGGACGCCCCGCATAGGCCTGGAGGGCCTGTGTGAGTCGCTGGCCAGCCTCTTCTCTGTTCTGGAAACGCTCCCGCATGCACCAACCCTAGGCAGCGTGCGGCGCGCGGACTACAGCCGGGACACCATCCACACGAGGCCGAGCGCCGCGGAGCCCACGTACACGGCGCGCTCGACCGAGGCACCCAGGCGCTCGGACAGCCGGCTCATGCCCGTGGAAAGGAGCATCCCCACCACGCCCATTCCCACGAGGATGCCGAAGGCGAAGGCCGGCAGGTACGTCCAAGAGGCGAGGGAGAAGCGCCCGCCCATGAGGAGTGGGGGCATGGCGAGCAGCAGCGAGCGCACGCCCGACACTGCCATGAGCGCCCCGGCCGCGCCGGAGGTGCGCGCATGGGCATGGCCGTGCTCGTGCCCTGGCAGGTGGGGGTGGCCGTGCCTGAGTGCGGTGGGAAAGAAGAGGGCGGCGAGCGCGAGGGCGGCGAGCACCGCGCCCCCCACCACCTCGGCGCGGCTGGTGAACGTCTCCGACAGCACGATGCCCGTCGAGAGACACGCGGCCGCGAGCCCGCCCAGCACCAGCGCGTGGCCCACGGCGAAGCGAAGGGCCGTCGTGAGGGAGCGACGTGCGCCGCCGCCGCCCATGCCGCTGAGGGTGGCCATGGCCGCGCAGTGGTCGGGTCCCACCGCGTGCAGGAGGCCCTGGCCGAAGCCGGTGAGGGGGACGAGCAGCAGCGCAGGCAGGGCGCTGACCCCGGCGTCCACGCCCGCAGCGGAGGTGAGGGAGAGGAGTGACATCGGCGCGCGGCACGGTACCGGGGCGAACTGGCGCTGGAAAGTGGGGCGATGAAGGTGCGTAATCTCCTGCCATCAACCCCACGCGCGAACGAGGACCCCTGCCAATGCCGATGCCCCAGGTTGGAACCAACGCTCCAGACTTCACGCTGATGGACCAGGACGGGCGCCCCGTCCGCCTCTCCGAGTACCGGGGCCGGCAGGTGGTGCTCTACTTCTATCCGAAGGACGACACTCCGGGCTGCACGCGGGAGGCGTGTGCCTTCCGCGACGACCACCCCGTGCTGTCCGGGGCCAACGTGGTGGTGCTGGGCGTCTCGCCGGACACCGCCCGCAGCCACAAGCGCTTCGCGGAGAAGTTCAGCCTCCCCTTCACGCTCCTCGCGGACCCGGAGCACCAGGTGGCGGACGCCTACGGCGTGTGGGTGGAGAAGAGCATGTACGGGAGGACGTACATGGGCATCCAGCGCGCCACCTTCCTCGTGGGCACGGACGGGAAGCTCGCGCGCGTGTGGCCGAAGGTGAAGGTGGATGAGCACGCGGCCGAGGTGAGGGAGGCGGTGGGCCTCGGCGGCGCAGGCGGGGCGTCCGCAGGCGGTGGAGGGGGAAGCGCAGGCAAGGTCCCCGGGGCGAAGTCATCGGGCAGTCGCCGCACCGCGACCAGCGGTGCGCGGAAGACGGCCGCGCGGAAGACGGCGCCGAAGCGTGCGCAGGCGAAGAAGGTTGCGAGGAAGACGACGAAGCGCGCCGCTGCGAAGAAGGGCGCTCGGAAGACGGCGGCGAATCGCGTGCCTGCGAGGAAGGGCGTCGGGAAGGCGGCAGCAAGGAAGGCGCCAGCGAAGAAGGCCGCGAAGGTGACGCCACGCAAGCGTGCGCCAGCGAAGAGGGCACCTGCGAGGGGTGCCACCGCGAAGGCGGCGGCAGCGGCTCAGGTGGGCATGCAGCCGATGGGAGGCTCCGGCCCGATTCACAAGACCCAGGTGACGGCGAAGCGCGCCACCATGAGGCCCGGAAGCAATGCCCCCGCAGGCGGCGCCGGAACCGGGGTGGGGAACTCCACAGCGACCTGAAAGTTGGCGCGAGAGTGCTCGGCGAGACCCGGGAAGAAGCGTCCTTCTCCCCATCGCAGGCGAGGGACGACACGGAACTCGGGCGGTCGAGTCCTCCGCGGGATGTCCGGGGCACGCTCCCGTGCCGTCTTCTTCTGCATGTGCCGCCCACACGCGAGTGCTTGCCTCGTGCGCATGCAGGCTGCGGGAGGACGCGGGGGCTTGGGGTATCAGCACGGTGAGGCACG
>JAKEEX010000738.1 GCA_022616315.1 Myxococcaceae bacterium | reverse complement strand
CTGCTCGCGGCTCTCGGCGGACGCGAAGCGCTCGTGCACCAGCACCAGTTCCGTGTCCTCGCCGCGCGAGCGCAGCTCCACCGTCACGAGCGTCTCGTGCCGGTCGGGCCCCTCCCACCCCCACGTGAAGACGAGGCGCTCGTTGGGGACGACCTCGCGGTAGGTGCCGTGCGTGACGCGCGTGGCCCCGCCAGGCTCCTGCATCTCGATGCGGTAGGCGCCTCCGGGCCGCAGGTCCACCTCCACCCGCGGACAGCTCATGGGCCCGGGGGCGAACCACTGGCGCATCCGATCGGGGCGGGTCCACGCGTCGAACACCTTCTCGCGCGACGCCGGCAGGAGGCGTCGTACCTCGAGCCGCGCGTTGTCGTCCTTCAGGGGCTGAATCACTTCTTCCTTCTCCTTTCGGGTGCTTCGCTCTTCAGCAACTGCTCGAGGGAGTCGAGCCGGACCTCCCAGAAGTGGCGGTAGTGGCCGAGCCACTCATCCGCGGTACGGAGCGCCTCGGCGTTGAGCCGACAGCGCGCCACCCTTCCCTCCCACCGGCGCTGGATGAGGTGCGCCGCCTCCAACACCTTCAGGTGCTTGGAGACCGCGGCCAGGGAGATGGCGAACGGCTGCGCCAGCTCCGTCACCGTGCGCTCCCTCTGCGACACCATTCCCAGCAGGGCCCGGCGCGTGGGGTCCGCCAGCGCGTGGAAGACGCGGTCGAGGTGTTCGGCTCGTTCAACCATTGGGTTGAATGATGCTCCGGGCCCGGGCGAGAGTCAACCATTCGGTTGAATGATTCGTTCTGAAGCCCTCCCCGGTAGAGTGGCGCGCATGCTCACGGTCGACCCGCACCCGCTGCTGGACGCAGTCGCCTTCACCGCGGCATTCCCCGCACCCCTCTCTGCCCTGCCCTCACCGCCGTGGCTGACCTCGCTTCTGCGTGCGGATGCCCAGGCGCCGCTGTCCAGCGACGACACCGTGCGTGCTGCCATCCGGGACCTCCTGCGACACGGCGGCTACAAGCCCACCGGCCGGGGCAAGCCTGCTTCCGAGTACCTGGTACGCGCCGCGAGCGAAGGAGCACTGGGCTCCATCAACGCGGCCGTGGACGCATGCAACGCGGTGTCGCTGCACAGCGGTCTGCCCATCAGCGTGGTGGACCTGGACCGTGCGGTGGCGCCCTTCCGCGTCGGCATCGCGCCCGCGGGCGCTCAGTACATCTTCAACGCCTCGGGGCAGACCATCGACCTGTCCGGGCTCCTGTGCCTCTTCGATGCGGAGGGCCCCTGCGCCAACGCGGTGAAGGACGCCCAGCGCACCAAGACGACCGCGGATACGCGCCGCACCCTCACCATTCTCTGGGGTGCTCGCGTGCTGGGAGAGCGGACGGAGCGGGCCTTTGCGTGGTACCGCACGCTGCTGACGCAGCTGTCGGCAACCGTGGAGAGACTGCCCTGACCTCAGTCAACTGCGCGCAGCTCGCCTGCAGCGACGTGCGCTCTCGACCTGGGGATCCAGCGCGCCGCCCGTCGTCAGTCGTCACTGCCGCCAGTGTCGCCTCCGTCACTGTCGCCCCCGCCAGCGTCGTCGGAGCTTCCGCCATCGCCGGAGTCACTGTCGCTCGACATGACCGCACTGTCGGAGGAGGAGAACGAGGGGTCCGCAGGGCCCGTGGACTCGGTAATTCGCGCGTCTCGTGCGCGGGAATGCGCGTTGGAGAGCCTGGACAGGAGCACTCCCACGACGAGGAGACCACTCAGGAACACTGCGAGCTCGACCGCCATGTCGCTCCTCTCACCTCGGACGGAGGTGACAGCATACGAGCGCGACCAGCCCGTCCTCCAGCGTATGTCCCTCTCCAGCACATGCCCCTCCGTCAGGGGAATGCCCTCCATCCCGGCGCCACGGATGACATCGAGGGTGGCACACGTGAGGCAGCCCCCGCGAGGCACTGTGCCTCGAGCGCCTCCGGAGCGTAGGCTCTCTACCCGAGCGCCAAGCCCCGGAGCCACGATGAACCCCACCATCCTCCCCGCGTCCGTTGCCCGCTTCCGCGACGAGTACCGGGAGAAGCACATCGGCCGGTGGTACCGGGGGTGGGGGCACCTCGCCTTCACCCTGAGCGGCTCCCTCTCCATCGTCGTGTTCGCCCTGTCGCGACTGAGGGACGTGACGCTCCTCGAGTGGGCCGTGGTGCCCGCGGCGTTCTTCATCGCCAACGTGGGCGAGTACTTCGGCCACAAGGGCCCCATGCACCGGCCCGTGCGCGGGCTCGGCCTGCTGTTCCAGCGCCACACACAGCAGCACCACCACTTCTTCACGCACGAGGCGATGGCCTACGAGTCCAGCCGCGACTTCAAGATGGTGCTCTTCCCGCCGGTGATGCTGCTGTTCTTCCTGGGAGCGCTGGCCTCCCCCATCGGTGCGCTCTTCTTCCTGCTCGGCTCGCCGAACGCGGGCTGGCTGTTCGTGGCCACGGCGCTCGCGTACTTCCTCACCTACGAGGTGCTCCACTGGAGCTACCACCTGCCCGCCACGCACCCGGTTGCGCGGCTCGCGCCGATTCGCACCCTGGGCCAGCACCACACCCGCCACCATGACCTGCGCCTGATGGGCCGGTGCAACTTCAACATCACCTTCCCCATCTGTGACTGGCTGTTCGGCACCACCTGGCGGCCGCAGGCCGTGAGTCACGAGTCCCCGCAGTCCACGCGGTAGCCCGCGACCTCCGCGGCAGGTGGAACGCCCCCCTATTACCTCCCAGGTCGTTGCGGGCATAACGTCCGCGGCGTAGGAATGGGTGGCGCAACGTGTCTTTGCCTGGAGGCACCCTTGGGTCCGTTCACCCGCATTGCTCCACTGCTCGCCGCTCTCCTGCTCCTCCCCGGCACCAGCTGCACGCACGCCGTGGAGGGCGCGATGACCGGAAAGGCATCGCCCGCGCCGGACTCCATCGCCGCCGAGATGGGCGCCTCGCCCGCCCCCGAGCTCGATGGAGGGGAGGCCTGGCTCAACACGGACCGCCCCTTGCGCCTGAGGGAGGACCTGCGCGGGCACGTGGTGCTGCTCGACTTCTGGACCTACTGCTGCATCAACTGCATGCACGCACTGCCGGAGCTCAAGGCGGTGGAGCACATGTTCAAGGACGCCCCGTTCCAGGTCATCGGGGTGCACTCGGGCAAGTTCGACGCGGAGAAGGACGCGGCGCGCATCAACGACGCCATCGCGCGCTACGGGATCGAGCACCCGGTCGTGGTGGACTCCGACTACGAGCTCTGGAAGCGCTACGGCGTCAAGGCATGGCCCACGTTCGCGCTGATTGACGCGGAGGGGAACCTCATCATCCAGCGGTCGGGCGAGCCCACCCGGGAGGCGCTCGCGAAGGCCATCCGGGCGTTGCTCGAGGATGCCCAGACCCGGGGCGTGGCCGCGGCGGGGCCGCTGAAGCTCAACCGACACGCCCGCGTGGACGCGAGGCCGCTGTCCTTCCCCGGCAAGGTGGCCCCGCTCGAAGGGGACCGCATCGCCGTCGCCGACAGCGGACACCACCGCATCGTCGTCGCGAGGAACGATGGGACGCTCCTGCACGTCGTCGGCTCGGGTGAAGAGGGCTTCATGGACGGCCCGCTGGACACCGCATCGTTCCGGCGGCCGCAGGGGATTGCCGGGAAGGGGGACGTCCTCTACGTCGCCGACACCGAGAACCACGCCATCCGGAAGGTGGACCTGAAGCAGGGGCAGGTGACGACGGTTGGGGGCACCGGCATCAAGGGGGAGACCTCTGCACTCTCCACCACGCAGACGGACCCGCTTCAGCAGCACCTGCGCTCTCCGTGGGACCTGGTCCTCCTGGGGAGTAAGCTGTACATCGCCATGGCGGGGAGTCATCAGCTCTGGGCCCTGGACCTGGAGCGGAACCGCTTCGAGATTGCCGCAGGCTCGGGACGCGAGGGCATCGTGGATGGCCCCTCGCAGCAGGCAGCGCTCGCCCAGCCCTCGGGACTGACGACCGACGGGACGCGCCTCTACTTCGCGGACAGCGAGGCCTCCGCCGTGCGTTCGCTTCACCTCGGCAACAGACGGGTGGAGACGCTCGTGGGCAAGGGAATCATGGCCTTCGGGGACGCGGATGGTCCGCGGGCCGTCGCGCGCATGCAGCACCCGCTCGGCGTCACGCTGCTGGGCGACTTCGTCTATGTCGTCGACACGTACAACAACAAGGTGAAGCGCGTGTCCCTGAGGAGCCAGCTGCTGGAGAGCGTCACGCACGACGCGAAGGCGCTGTACGAGCCGGGCGGCATCACCACCATCGGACAGCGGCTGCTCGTCGCGGACACCAACCACCACCGACTTGTCTGGGTGGACCCGGCCACGGGTGCGGTGAGCGAGCTGAAGCTCCAGGGCCTGAGCGCCCCGGGGGCGGATGCGCTACGGTCCGTCGAGGTGGGGAGCCCGTAGCGCGGAGCCGGCCCGGGAGACGCGGGCGCGAGGAGGCAACCAGGCATGCAGCGTCTCATCCTCGGCGTGCTCCTGTGCCTCGGCACCAGCTGCGCCACCTCCCCGCTCGCCGAGGGACCGCAGTCCTCGGACAAGTTCCAGCTGAGCAGGCTCAAGCGCATCGACAACCGCAGCGACTTCGACGTCGCTGCGTGTCAGGCGCCTCCGAGCACGCCCACGGTCTCGAACGAGGGGACCGTGGTGGGAGCGCTCGTGACGAGCCGTCCGTTCCTCTTCGAATGCCTGGTGGATTCGAAGCACCGCGGTCCGGGGGTGGAGACCCGGGTGGTGGTGGACAGCGTGGTGACGACCGCGGGGGCCCGGCACCAGGTGAGCGGCAGCAACCTCACCACGGAGGGCACCGCGTGCATCGAGGCAGCGCTGGCCCGGGCCGTGAAGCTCCCTGTGCTGGAGAAGGGCGCGAAGTCGGTGAAGGGTCAGGTGGAGCTGCTCCACGTGGCCAACGTCCACTCCAGCGTCACGCTGGGCAACGGCGAGGCGTCGGACATCCTGGGCGCCATCCGCCTGGCGCAGCCAACCTGGTGCGACTGCTACGCCTCCTTCACGGAGAGCACACCGGCCACGGTCAAGGCGTGGTTCAAGGTGCCCAGGGGCTCGAGCAACGTGTCCGGGGTGGTGTGGGTCGCGCCAGGCGAGACGAGGGCCCCTGCAGGGCTGCTGGGCGCGACGACGGTCAAGCAGCTCGGCGGACCCAGCGCAGCGGCGCAGGCCGCTCCGGACACACCGGAAGTGCAGGAGCTCTCCCGCTGCCTCACGGGAAAGCTCGAGCAGCTAAAGCTCGCGAAGGCCGCATCGGAGGACCTGGTCCTTCCCTACACCTTCGAGCACATCCACTCGGCAGTCACTCCTGCAGCACCCAACGCGACGCCGCAGCTCGAATATCGCCACCTGGATGCGCTGAGCACGACCAGACGAGGCCA
The DNA here is from genome assembly GCA_022616315.1 of Myxococcaceae bacterium. GTDB lineage: Bacteria > Myxococcota > Myxococcia > Myxococcales > Myxococcaceae > JAKEEX01. The sequence continues at coordinate 12,721 of JAKEEX010000738.1, read as the reverse complement.
GGCGCACATCGCGAGCGGCGTGTGGATGGCGGTTGCCAACGCATACGCGGAGCTGACCAACCGGTACAACAGGCTCGACGCGAAGGTGACGTACGAGCAGGTGAAGACGCAATGCCACGCGCGCGCCAGGGCCTCCGAAGCGTGGCTGACGCAGCTCGACGAGCAGCTCGACGTGGCGAAGCGGCGCGTGGCGCTGACGCAACAGCTGGCCGCCACGGAGCCCGGCTGGTCCGACCTCGTCCCCCGAGCGAGCGAGGGGCTCACCGAGGCCGAGGCCACGCGTGCCGAGGCCCGGAAGCACCACGACTCGGACGTGGCGCTCTGCAGGCAGTTCTAGCGTCCCTCGGAGGAGGGTTCCTCACGCCAGGTTGTGGAACACCCGCTGGACGTCCTCGTCCTGCTCGAGCGCATCCACCAGCGCGAGGACCTCGTTGGCCTTGTCCTCGGGCAGCTCGACGGGAGTCTGCGCAACGTACTCCGACTCCGCGGAGAGCGTCGCGAGGCCGCGCGCCTCGATGGCGGACTGGAGCTGCCCGAAGTCGTTGAAGGCGCAGCGGATGACGACCTGCGGCTCGCCCTTCTCGCCCCGGCCTTCACCCAGCTCCTCGAGGCCGTGGTCGATGAGCTCCAGCTCGAGCGCCTCCACGTCCAGCCCCTCGGGCGCCAGCCTGAAGACACCCATGCGCTGGAACATGAACCCGACGCTGCCCGTGGTGCCCAGGTTGCCGCCGTGGTCCTTGAAGTGCATCCGGACGTTGGCGACGGTGCGCACGACGTTGTCCGTGGCGGTCTCGACGAGGAGCGGGATGCCGTGCGGTCCGTACCCCTCGTAGAGGACCACCTCGTAGTCCTTCGCGTCCTGGCCGCTGGCCCGCTTGATGGCGGCCTCGACCTTGTCCTTCGGCATGTTGCCGGCACGCGCGTTCTGCAGCGCGCGGCGCAGGGCCGGGTTGCTGTCGGGGTTGGGTCCCCCCGCCTTCACGGCGATGGCGATGTCCTTGCTGATGCGCGTGAACAGCTTCGCCATCTTGTTCCAGCGCGCGAACATCGCCGTCTTGCGTGTCTCGAAGATGCGTCCCATGGCTTCAGCCCACCTGCACCCGAGCGTTCCGGAACAGCCGCATCCACGGGCTGTCCTCGCCCCAGCTCTCCGGGTGCCAGGACAGCTGCACGGTGCGGTGCACCCGCTCGGGGTGCGGCATGAGGATTGTCACACGGCCATCCCGGCTCGTGAGCCCCGCGATGCCGAAGGGTGAGCCGTTGGGGTTGGCCGGGTAGGTTTCGGTGACGCGTCCGCGGTTGTCCACGAAGCGCGCGGCCACGAGGCCCAGGCCGTTCACCTTCGCGGCCTCCTCGCTCGACACGAACTCCGCGTACCCCTCGCCGTGCGCCACCGCGATGGGCAGGTGGCTGCCCGCCATGCCCTTCAGGAAGATGGACGGACTCTGCGCCACCTCCACCACCGCGAGGCGCGCCTCGTACTGCTCGGAGCGGTTGCGGACGAAGCGCGGGAAGTGCTCCGCGCCCGGAATCATGTCCTTCAGCTGCGCCATCATCTGGCAGCCGTTGCAGATGCCCAGGGAGAAAGTGTCCCCGCGCGCGAAGAATGCCGCGAACTCGGCTCGCGCCCTCGGGCTGTAGAGGATGGACTTGGCCCAGCCTCCTCCCGCGCCGAGCACGTCGCCGTAGGAGAAGCCGCCGCAGGCCGCGAGGCCCACGAAGTCCTTCAGGCGCACGCGGCCCTCGATGACGTCGCTCATGTGGACGTCCACCGCGGTGAAGCCCGCGCGGGTGAAGGCCGCGGCCATCTCGTACTGGCTGTTGACGCCCTGCTCGCGCAGTACCGCCACGCGCGGCCTCGCGCCCTTCGCGATGTACGGCGCCGCCACGTCCTCGGTGATGTCGAAGGTGAGCCGCGGAGAGATGCCGGGGTCCTCCGCGTCGCACTTGGCTGCGTACTCCTGCTCGGCGGCCGCGGGGTTGTCGCGGAGCTTCTGCATCTCGTGGCTGACGCGGCTCCACACCTTGCGCAGCGCCATCAGTGGCGCATCCAGCAGGGCCTTTTGTCCACTGCGCACCCGCACCTGAAGCGATGAGGTGGGCCGGCCGAGCGCGTGGCACGCAGCACCGAGGCCGTGTGCCGCGAGCACCTCGCGCACGCGCGCCACGTCGCCCGAGCGCACCTGTAGCACCGCGCCGAGCTCCTCGTTGAACAGGGCCGCCACCGCGTCTCCGCCCAGCGCCGCCACGTCCACGTCCACGCCGCAGTGGCCCGCGAACGCCATCTCGGCCAGCGTGGCGAAGAGACCGCCATCCGAGCGGTCATGGTACGCGAGCACCAGGCCCGCCTCGTTCAGCGCCTGCACCGCGGCGAAGAAGCCCCCGAGTGCCTCGGGGCTCTCCACGTCGGGGCACGTGTCCCCCACCTGGTTGTAGGCCTGCGCCAGCACGGAGCCGCCCAGGCGCTGCTTGCCACCTGCCAGGTCCACGAAGAGCAGCCGCGTGTCCGTGCCCGGCTCGCGCAGCTGCGGCGTGAGGGTCCTGCGCACGTCCAGCACCGGCGCGAACGCGGAGACGATGAGCGACAGAGGCGCCGTGACGGCCTTCTTCGCGCCCTTCTCCTCCCACACCGTGCGCATGGACATGGAGTCCTTGCCCACGGGGATGGTGAGGCCCAGCTGCGGGCACAGCTCCATGCCCACCGCGTGCACCGCGGCGTAGAGGTTGGCGTCCTCGCCCGGACTGCCCGCGGCCGCCATCCAGTTGGCGGACAGCTTCACGTCGCTCAGGCGGTCAATCCTTGCCGCGGCGATGTTCGTCACCGCCTCGGCCACGGCCATGCGCGCGGAGGCCGCCGCGTCGATGAGCGCAAGGGGCGTGCGCTCGCCCATGGCCATCGCCTCGCCCGTGTGCCCCGCGAGCGCGGACAGCGTCACCGCGCAGTCGGCCACCGGCACCTGCCACGGGCCCACCATCTGGTCCCGGCTGATGAGACCGGACACCGTGCGGTCGCCAATCGTGATGAGGAAGCCCTTGTCCGCCACCGTCGGGTGGGCGAGCACCCGCTCCGCCAGCTCCTTCACGTCTCCCGGCACCTTCACCGGCGCGTGCTTCACGGGGCGGGACTTCACGTCCCTGTGCATGCGCGGCGGCTTGCCGAACAGCACGTCCATGGGCAGGTCGATGGGCGCGTCGCCGAGCCGGCGGTCCGCGAGCTTCAGCACCTGCGCCTCGGTGGCGTCACCCAGAACCGCGAAGGGCGCGCGCTCACGGGCGCAGAGGGCCTCGAAGCGCGCGAGGTCCGCCGGAGCCACCGCGAGGACGTAGCGCTCCTGCGCCTCGTTGCACCAGATCTCCACCGGTGCCATGCCGCGCTCGGCGTTGGGCACCTCGCGCAGCTCCAGCGTCGCGCCCAGCGCGTTGTCGTGCACCAGCTCGGGCACTGCGTTGGAGAGGCCTCCCGCGCCCACGTCGTGGATGGAGCGGATGGGGTTGGCATCGCCCTGCGCCCAGCACGCGTCGATGACCTCCTGGCAGCGCCGCTCCATCTCCGCGTTGTCACGCTGCACGGAGGCGAAGTCGAGGTCCGCTGCGCTCGCGCCCTGCGCCATGGAGGAGGCCGCGCCGCCGCCGAGGCCAATCAGCATGGCCGGGCCGCCGAGGACGATGAGCTTGTCCCCCGGCTGCAGCTGGCCCTTCTTCACGTGCTGCGGCCGGATGTTGCCCAGGCCGCCGGCAATCATGATGGGCTTGTGGTAGCCGCGCACCTCCACGCCGTCCTGCGTGGGCACCTGCTGCTCGAAGGCGCGGAAGTAGCCGAGGATGTTCGGCCGGCCGAACTCGTTGTTGAAGGCCGCCCCACCGATGGGCCCCTCCACCATGATGTCCAGCGCGGAGACGATGCGGTCCGGCTTGCCGTAGGGCTGCTCCCAGGGCTGCTCGAAGCCAGGGATGCGCAGGTGGCTCACCGTGAAGCCCGTGAGGCCGGCCTTGGGCTTGGCGCCGCGTCCGGTGGCGCCCTCGTCGCGAATCTCCCCGCCCGCGCCCGTGGCCGCGCCCGGGTACGGCGAGATGGCCGTCGGGTGGTTGTGCGTCTCCACCTTGATCATGATGTGCGCGGGCTCACGCACGAAGGCGAACTCGCGGGTGCCAGGCTGGGGGAAGAAGCGCTCGGCCTCGAGCCCCTCGATGACCGCGGCGTTGTCCTTGTACGCGGACAGCACGCCCTCGCTGTGCCGGGCGTAGGTGTTCTTGATGGCCTGGAAGAGCGAGCGCTCCTTCTTCTCACCGTCGATGGTCCAGGACGCGTTGAAGATCTTGTGCCTGCAGTGCTCGCTGTTCGCCTGCGCGAACATCATCAGCTCGACGTCCGTGGGATTGCGTCCGAGCTCGGTGAAGCGCGCCACCAGGTAGTCGATCTCGTCCTCGGCGAGCGCGAGGCCCAGGCTCTGGTTGGCGGCCACCAGCGCCGCGCGGCCTCCGCCCAGCACGTCCACGCGCGTGAGCGGGCGCGGTGTGTGCTCGGCGAAGAGGACCGCCGCGTCCTCCAGCTGCGTCACCACCGCCTGCGTCATCCGGTCGTGCAGCACCGGCGCCACGCGCGCCAGCTGCTCGGGAGCGAGTGGGGCTCCGCCGCCGCCCGCGACGAAGAAGGCAGTGCCGCGCTCGAGCCTGCGCACGTGCACGAGGCCGCAGTTGCGCGCGATGTCCGTCGCCTTGGAGGACCAGGGCGAGATGGTGCCGGGCCGCGGCATCACCAGGAGCAGGCTGCCCGTGCGCTCGCGGCGGGCGAGGCGGGGGCCGTACTCGAGGAGCGCGTCGAGGTGGGCCTGCTCGGCCTCCGGCAGTGACTCCGCCACGTCCACGAAGTGGACGAACTCCGCGTAGACGGAGGCGACGGCAGGCTCGAGCTCGCGGCAGCGGGCCAGCAGCTTGGCGAGGCGGAAGTCCGAAAAGGCGGGGGCACCACGCAGGGTGAGCATGGGAGTTCGTCTCAGGCGGAGAGGGGACTGCGGCGGCGCCCTTATAACTGATGGCCGCCGAGCAGGCCCGAGGAGTTCGTGCCCGCCCGCCCCCCTGCGCGAGAGCCATTCGCGGGGTGTGCTCCAGAGGGCACGCCCGGACGCCTGCCCTCCCCCCTCTCCCCCTGGAATAAGGGCGACCAATCCTCCCCTCTCCCCCTGGGAGAGGGACAGGGTGAGGGGGTTGTGCAACCGCTCAAGGCCCGAGGTTCTCGCGCACCGCCGCGGCTGCCAGGTCCAGCTCCGCGGAGAGCAGGACGAGGATGTCGTCGAGCGCCACCACCCCGGCCACGCACCCCTGCTCGTCCACGATGGGCAGGCGCCGCACGCCGCGCTTGCGCATGAGGAAGACGGCCTCGTCCAACCGGTCGTTCGTCCGTGCGAGCGCCACGTCCCGGCTCATCACGTCCGCCACCGGCACCGCCGCGGGGTCCTTCCGCTCCGCCACCACGCGCGTGACGATGTCGCGGTCCGTGACGATTCCCACCGGCCGGAGGTCCTCGCGGACGACGACGAGCGCGCCCACGTGGCGGTCGCGCATGGCCTCGGCGGCCTCGGCGGCGCTCTGCTCGGGCAGGACCAGGGCCACAGGCTTCCGGCAGAACCTGGCGAGGGACATGGGGCCTCCGAGGTGATGCGCCGGCACGCGCGCCGGACGCGGGGACAGTGGGAGCGCCGCGGCGTGCGCGGACGCACCTCACCGGACACGCAGGGCACGGCCGCGCATGGGCGCAAGGTGCGGTGAGGGGACGACGGGGCGGGCGCCTTCCTGTTTTGACGCACTCCCTGCGGCCTGGAGAATGCCTGCCATGACAGCGCAATGGCGGGTGCAGTTCGATGCGGAGGTGGCCTTCGCCAACGGCGGCGGGCTTCAGGCGCAGGGATTCCGGCTCGACATCCCGGGCGACGACATTGGCGAGGAGGAGCTGGCCGCGCACACTGCGCTGCTCGGTGCGGGCATTCCCATCGTCGAGCATCTGTGCGGGTTGGAGGCCCTGCCTCCGGAGGGCTTCCGGTTCCATGCGGCTCCCCCGCGGGTGGCGGGGATGGGCACGTTTCCGGTGCGGGCGTATGCGGTGGTGGGCGGGGGGTGAGTGGGGGCTGAGTGTGGATCTCGCGATTCCCCAGCCCCCTCACGCTTTCCCTCTCCCAGAGGGAGAGGAGATGGCTTGCGGGCGCTACTTCCGCTCGCCGATGTCCCCGCTTCCCGCGCCGCCCGTGCCCGCGGTGGGCGCGCCTCCCCAGCCCGCCTCGGCCATCGCCTTCCACTTCCACTGGCCGTCCTTCTTCACCAGCAGCCCTGCGTTCCGGCCGCTCATCTTCTGCTTGCCCATCTTCATGGTGAAGTCATCCGTGACGGCGGCGAGCGAATCCGACAGGACGGTGACCGTGGGCTTGTGGGTCATCTCCATGTCCTTCGGCATCTTCTCGTAGAAGGGCTTCATCTCCGCTGCGTACCGCTGGCGGTCCCACATCTCCGCGGAAGGCACGCCCTTGCTGTCATCGGTGGCCATGAAGACCGGGAAGTCGATCCGCGCGAGCGTCGCCTCCAGGTCTCCCTTCTTCATGACCGCCTCCTCCTCCTTGAAGAAGGCCTGAATCTCCTTCCGCGTCTGGGCCTCGTTGGTCGGCTTGCGCGTCCAGGGGCCCATCTTGGACATGTCCATCGGCGCGTCCTGGGCGGTCGGCGCAGGTAGTTGCTGCTTCTGGGCCTGCGCCCATGCGGGGGCGGCGAGCACGAGCGAGACGAGGCTGGCGGCAATCAGACGCTTCACGGTGGCACCCTCCTCTTCGCCCCAAGGTTGGGTCGCGCGGCGAACAGGTCAAGAGCGAGCAGGCAAGCGCGGTTTCATGACCTGCGCAGGGTCGGCACCTGAACGGTTGGCACCACGTCTGATTGAGGCGGCGCACCCCGGAGGCTCAGGCTCGCCCGTCCACGGACGCACCTGCGCGTCCAAGCACCGAAGGGGGAGCCATGCTTCTCGAAGACGCTCGCCGTGTCATCGCAGTGGCCGAAAAGAAGGCGCAGGAGCTCGGGCAGCCCATGAACATCGCCGTGGCGGACGAGGGCGGCAACCTGGTGTCCCACGTCCGGATGGACGGGGCGTGGATTGGCAGCATCGACATCTCCATCAACAAGGCGTTCACGTCCCGCGCCTTCGACATCTCCACGAAGGACCTGGCGACGCACTCGCAGTCGGGCGGGCAGTTCTTCGGAATCCACGTGTCGAACCACGGCCGCGTCATGGTCTTCGCGGGCGGCATCCCCCTGAAGCGCGGAGGCAAGGTGGTGGGCGCCATCGGGGTGAGCGGCGGCAGCGGCGAACAGGACCACACGGTGGCAACGGCCGGTGCGTCGGCGTTCTGAACGACAGGAGCGCACGTCATGGCCGGCAATCGCGGCGTCGTCTACCTGGGCCCCGGCAAGGTCGAGGTCCAGTCCATCGACTACCCGAAGCTCGTCAACCCGAAGGGGAAGACCATCGAGCACGGAGTCATCCTCAAGGTCGCCGCCAGCAACATCTGTGGCTCGGACCAGCACATGGTGCGCGGTCGCACCACCGCGCCGAAGGGGCTCGTGCTGGGGCATGAGATCACCGGAGAAGTCGTCGAGAAGGGCAAGGACGTGGAGTTCCTGTCCGTGGGCGACCTCGTCTCGGTGCCCTTCAACGTCGCCTGCGGGCGCTGCCGCAGCTGCCGCGAGCAGCTGACGGGCGTGTGCCTCAACGTCAATCCCGCGCGCGCGGGCGGCGCCTACGGCTACGTGGACATGGGCGGCTGGGTGGGCGGACAGGCCGAGTACGTGCTCGTCCCGTACGCGGACTTCAACCTCCTCAAGTTTCCCGACAAGGCGCAGGCGATGGCGAAGATGCGCGACCTGACGATGCTCTCGGACATCCTCCCCACGGGCTTCCACGGCGCCGTCTCCGCAGGCGTGGGCGTGGGATCCACCGTCTACATCGCGGGTGCAGGACCGGTGGGGCTCGCGGCTGCGGCATCGGCGCGGATCCTCGGCGCCGCGGTCGTCCTGATTGGAGACGTGAACAAGGAGAGGCTCCAGCACGCGAAGTCCGTGGGCTTCGAGCCCATCGACCTGAGCAAGAGTGACAAGCTCGAGGAGCTCATCGAAGCCGTGCTGGGAGTTCCGGAGGTGGACGCCGCGGTGGACGCCGTGGGCTTCGAGGCCCACGGGCACGGCGCGCAGGCCGGAATGGAGGCCCCTGCCACGGTGCTCAACGCACTCATGACCATCACGCGCGCGGGCGGTCGCCTCGGAATCCCCGGCCTGTACGTCACCGAGGACCCGGGCTCGAAGGACAAGGCCGCGCAGCATGGGAACCTGAGCCTGCGCCTCGGGCTGGGCTGGGCGAAGTCCCACAGCCTCTACACGGGACAGACGCCGGTGCTCCGCTACAACCGCCAGCTCATGCAGGCCATCCTGCATGACCGGCTGCCGATCTCGAAGATTGTGAATGCCACCGTCACACCGCTCGCGGAAGCGCCGAGGGGCTACCAGGAGTTCGACAAGGGGGCGGCCAAGAAGTTCGTGCTGGACCCTCACGGGATGTTGAAGGCGTAAGCGAGAGCACACCCTGGGGGTGGGCTACGCTGCCCATCCCATGAGCCCCGGTACGCAACCTCCAGCCCGCGCCGTACCCTGGGTCGAGTGGGGACTGGTGGTGGCCGCACTGCTCGGACACCTGCTGCTCGCTCCGCGGCTGGCGCTGTCGGACGACATCGTCCGGCGCAACTCTCTGGTGCATCTGCTGTCAGGCCAGGGGCTGGATGACCAGCGCTACTCCCTCGTCGGCCCCCTCTTTGCCGCGCCGTTGCACCTGATGGACCGTGCGCTGGGGACGGTGCACGAGCACGCCTTGCTGCTGCGCTACAACACCTTGCTCCTGGCGTTGGCGTGCCTCGCGCTCGTGTGGCTCGTCCGCGCCAGGGAGGATGCAGGCCGCACCCGCCGCTTCGTGCTGCTGCTGGTGGCCTGCTCCATGTTCCCCCAGCACAACCTCTACTTCTACGGCGAGCCCTTCAGCGCACTCACCGCCATGCTCGGGATGGTGGCTCTCCCGCTGGGGCGCCACGTGCTTGGCTGGGGGCTGCTCACGCTCGGCGTGGCCAACACGCCCGCGCTGTTGCCGGCCATGGGTCTCGTCGCGCTGGCCACCAGCTGGCAGGAGCGGAGGCTGCGCCACCTCGTCGCTCCCTTGGCACCGCTGCTGCTCATCTTCGTGGAGAACCTCGCGCGGCGCGGAAACTTGCTCTCCTTCGGCTACGACGAGGCGTTCGGTGCGCCCGGCCGGCCGCAGGTCATGCCCTACAGCCACGTCGTCGGGTTCGACTACCCCCTGCTGCTGGGACTGGCGGGCCTGCTGCTGTCCTTCGGCCGCGGCGTGCTCTTCTATGCGCCCGGCCTGTGGCTCCTTCCCGCGCAGAAGAATGGCCCCGGTATCGCCACTGTCCTCGAGCGTGCGAGCTTCCTCTGGCTGCTCTTCCTTCTCGGGATGCTGCTCACCTACGCCAAATGGCACCAGTGGCACGGAGCCGTCTTCTGGGGTCCACGCTTCTTCCTCTTCGCTTCGGTGCCCGCCAGCTGGCTGCTGGTGAGGCGCCTGGAGGCGAAGGGGCTCGGCCCTGGGGGGAACTTCCTCACGGGCCTCGTGCTTGCAGCCAGCGCATGGGTGGGCGCCAATGCGGTGTTCTACCGCCTGGGCGATGTGCCCCACAGCGTGTGCCGCTGGGCGGAAGGTTCAGCATGCATCTACGCCCCGGAGGCGAGCCCTCTGGCCGTCCCCTTCGTCTTCTCCAAGCGCTGGGAGCCGGAGTTGTGGCCCCTGCTTGGACTCTGTGCGGCCACCGCCCTCTGGCTCGCCACTCCGCTGCTGCGCACGCTGGCCGTGCAGACGCGGGAGGCGGCCAGTGGCTGGGTTCGCCGTGCCCAGGAGGGTGACTGGCGCGTGTAGGCTGAGGTGAAGCGAGCAGGGAGGGGCGCTGCAGTGGATTCCACTAGAGTTGAGTGGATGGACATCCGATACGACCTCACCGAGGACGACCTCCGCGAGGTGCAGACGCAGGTCTATGCGGAGAAGCAGGAGGCGCTGCGGCGCAGCCCGGTCCGCGTCGTGCTCGCGGTGATCTTGGCCGGGCTCCTCGTGTGGCCGCTGTGGGCCCGGATGGTGTCGCGGTCGGTGTTGCTCTCCGAGCCGGCGCCGAGACTCGCACTGTTCATGCTCATGCTCGGCGTTGCCGGACTGCTGGCCTTCACGTTGCGCGGTCGCGTGCCCCAGCTGCGCATCCGGCGGCTGGAGACCTGGTCCATCGAGCGCATGGTTCGCGAGTCGATCCGGCGCTCGGTGCTCGGTCCCGTGACTGTCTCGCTCGGCGATGACGGCCTGGTCCGGACCAACGCTGCAGGAGAGCGGCGCGTCGCGTGGGAGGAGGTGAAGGATCTCCTGCATTCACCCCGGATGCTCACGGTCCGCCTTCGCCGTGAGCACCGCGTCATCCCCATCCCCACACGTGTCTTCGCAGATGCCCCCACCGCGGAGGCCTACGTCTCGCGCCTGGAGACACTGACCGGCAAGCGACGCTTCGACGTGGAAGCGGGTGCTCCGGCGCACGGATGGTTCACGGTGCCGAAGCGCCAACCGGTGCGGCCGCTGTTGCTTGTGGCGCTGGGCCTCGCGGTCATCGTGCTCGGCTTCGACCGGGGACTCTCCTGGTACTACGACCCACGGCCCGGCAACCCACCTGAACGCGTCATCGTCTACGGCACCTCGTGGTGTCCGGTCTGCGCGCGCCTGCGGGAGTGCCTCGGGCGCCACCACGTTCCGTTCGAGGAGCGCGACGTGGACACGTCCCCCCGTGCGGAGGCGGAGTGGTGGGTCCTCGGAGGCAGCGGGGTCCCCGTGACGCTCGTGGGTCCGCGCGTGGCCCACGGGCTGGACCCGGAGGAGCTCCGGGGCGTCCTGGGCGAGGCGGGCTACCACGTCGATTGCTCGGGGAGTGGGCAATCGTCGCGTCGCTCTCGCTGATCCGTTGAACGCCGCGGACCGGACCTCACTTCAGCAAGGGCACAAGCGCGGGCCACACATGGTCGCGCAGCTTCGGCTGCGCGCTGGCGACAGGGTGGAGGTTGTCGTCCTGGTAGGCGCTGCGGTCCAGCGCGATTGGCTCGAGCAGGAACGGGAGCAGGGCGACCTCGTGCTGCGTGGCCACCGTGGTGAAGGTGTTGGTGAAGCCGTCGGTATAGGCCTTGCCCAGGTTGGGTGGCATGCGCATCCCGACCAGCAGCACCTGCGCGTTCGCCGCCCTGGCGGCGCGCACCATCCTGTCCAGGTTGGCGCGCATCTGCTCCAGCGGCAGGCCACGCAGGCCGTCGTTGGCGCCGAGGGCAATCACCACGACGGCGGGCCGGCTGCGGGCGAGCTCTGCGTCAATGCGCGCGGCGCCACCGGCGGTCGTTTCGCCGCTGATGCTCGCGTTGACCACGCGCCACCCCGGCTTCTGCTGGGCGATACGCTCGGCCATCAGCGCGACCCATCCCTGCCCGGGTGCGAGCCCGTAGCCCGCCGACAACGAATCGCCCATCACCAGCACCGTCCGGGCCGGAGAGACGGGGGCTGACGGTTGCGCCGCCTGTGCGCTCAGGGACACCAGGAGCGTCAACACTCCGTAACCAAGCACACATTGAACCCGGGCTCTCCATCCCGCATATACCACTCGCATCCGCTGCCTCTCCTGTCACCCGCGGCCGCGAACCTGCGGCGCGAACGGACATTCCCGATGAAGGACCATCATGCCCGAGCTCGCCGTGCTTCACTCTGAGGTCCTGGCAGACCCGCGCCCGGCGCTGGACGTCTCGGGACTGGGCAAGCGGGTGTCGCTGCCGTCGGGCGCGCTCACCATCCTCGAGGGGGTCACGTTCTCGGTCGCGCGGGGTGACACCGTGGCCATCGTCGGGGCGTCCGGGTCGGGCAAGAGCACGCTGCTGTCGCTGATGGCCGGGCTCGACACGCCCACCAGCGGCACCGTCTTGCTGGACGGCGAGCCCATGTCCTCCCTGGACGAGGACGGCCGGGCGCGCGTGCGCGGAGAGAAGGTCGGCTTCGTCTTCCAGAGCTTCCAGTTGCTGCCCTCCCTGACTGCGCTCGAGAACGTGATGCTGCCGCTGGAGCTGCGCGGGGATGCGGACGTGGAGACCCCTGCCCGGCTCATCCTCGAGAAGGTGGGGCTGGGTGAGCGCCTCGGCCACTACCCACGCCAGCTGTCGGGTGGCGAGCAGCAGCGCGTCGCGCTCGCCCGCGCGTTCGTCACCCGGCCCTCGCTCCTGTTCGCCGACGAGCCCACCGGCAACCTCGACACCCGGACGGGTGAGGCGATCATCGAGCTGCTGTTCGCGCTCAACGCGGATGCCGGGACCACGCTGGTGCTGGTCACGCATGACGTGCACCTCGCCGCGCGCTGCGCCCGGCGGCTGCGCCTCGAGGGCGGACGGCTGGTGTCCCGGGAAGGGCGGACGCCATGAGGCTCGTCGGGATGGCCTGGCGCCAGCTGCGCCGCGACCTCGCCGCGGGCGACATCCGCATCCTGTTCGCGGCGCTGGTGCTGGCGGTGTTCGCGGTCACGGCCATCGGCTTCGTCACGGACCGCGCCGAGCGTGCGCTCGTGCTCGAGGCCAACCAGCTGCTCGG
>JAKEEX010000737.1 GCA_022616315.1 Myxococcaceae bacterium | reverse complement strand
CTGAGCGACGCGGACTTCCGCGACAACCCCCTGCGGCGCTACTCCGCGAGCAGCCTCGACGAGATGCAGTGGCGCAGGACGCAGGTGGCGCTCAGCCACGAACTGGAGGCGGGAGCGCTGCAGGTGGTGACGACGGCCTACCGCAACGACTTCGACCGGACGTGGCGCAAGGTGAACCGCTTCCGCGGCGCGACGGTCGCGGACGTGCTCGCATCCCCCGGGTCCGCGCTCAACGCCATCTTCTACGGCGTTCTCACGGGAGCGCAGGACACGCAGTCCAGCGAGGAGCTGCTGCTCGTGGGGCCCAACCACCGCGTCTTCGTCTCGCAGGGCCTCCAGAGCGTGGCGCGGTGGCGCACCGAGACCGGCCCCGTGGGACACAGCCTCGAGCTCGGGGCCCGCTACCACTACGACTCCATCCGTCGCCAGCACACGGAGGACGCCTTCCTCACGGTGGGCGGTGCGCTCGTCCAGGCCGATGTGCCCACCGACACCACGGCCGACGGCAAGGACTCGACGCACGCCGTGGCGCTGCACGCGGTGGACGCGATGCGCTGGGGCCCCCTCGTGGTGACTCCGGGGTTGCGGCTCGAGGTGCTGCGCTCGAAGTCCGGGGACCGTCTGTCCGGAGAGACGCAGCGCGGAGGGCTCGCCGTGCTGATGCCGGGTCTGGGGCTCTTCACCGCCCTCTCGGAGGACGTCGGTGTGTTCGCCGGTGCCTACCGCGGCTTCTCGCCCCCGCCCCCGGGCCAGCCCGGGCAGGTGCTCCCGGAGGAGAGCCTCAACGTCGAGGCCGGCGCACGCTGGACGGGGAGTGGAGCGAGGGTGGAGCTCATCGGCTTCTTCAACGACTACGCCAATCTCACCAACATCTGCACGTACTCCAATGGCTGCCTGGACGAGAACCTCGACCAGCAGTTCGACGCGGGCCGCGCGCACATCTATGGACTGGAGGTGTACGCGGAGAAGACGCTGCGTCCCGTGAGCGGCGTGTCGCTTCCGCTGTCAGTCGCGTACACGCTCACGCGGACGCAGCTGCTCGAGGACTTCGTCTCGGCGGACCCGCAGTTCGGCACCGTGGTGGCCGGTGACGAGCTGCCCTACGTGCCCATGCACCAGCTCTCCGTGTCCGCGGGGGTGGAGGCGGGCGCGTTCGGGCTGCACGTGGCCTCCACGTTCGTGGACGTGATGCGGGAGGTCGCGGGGCAAGGGTCCGCGGCCCCGGGGGAGCTCACGGACGCGCTCCTCACCTTCGACGTGAGCGCCAGCTGGCGCTTCCTCCCGGGATTCCGCCTCTACAGCGTTGCGCAGAACGTGCTCGACGCGCACGGCATCGTCTCGCGGCGTCCCTTCGGCGCGCGGCCGAATGCTCCGCGGATGGTGCAGGTGGGGCTCAAGTACGAGCTGTGAAGGCGGTCAGGTGTCTTCGCTGGGTGCCTTCTGCTCCCGCTCCGTCGGTGTGGGGCAGACGCAGGGCTCCGCGGCTGCACGGCGACCGGGCTCCTGCTCCTCTG
>JAKEEX010000108.1 GCA_022616315.1 Myxococcaceae bacterium | reverse complement strand
TGCTGCTCGCCGCAGCGCCCACCACCGGACCGCGTCCCTACACCATCGAGGACCAGGTCCGGATGCGCCGGGTGAGCGGAGCCGCCGTCTCCCCCGACGGCGAGCGCATCGCCTTCGTCCTGCGCTCCACCGACATGGACGCCAACAAGGGCCGCACCGACGTGTGGATGGTGCGCCTGGATGGCAGCGGCCTGCGCCAGCTCACCTCGCACCCCGCGAACGACTCGGACCCGGTGTGGGCGCCGGACGGAAAGAGCCTCTACTTCCTCTCCACACGGACCGGCTCGAGCCAGGTGCACCGCCTCCCGGTGGACGGCGGCGGCGAGGCGCAAGCCGTGACGTCCCTCCCGCTCGACGTGGGCGCCTTCACGTTGTCGCGAGACGGAAAGACGCTCGCCGTGGCGCTCGAGGTGTACCCGGACTGCGCCACCCTCGAGTGCACCGTGAAGCGCAACGAGGAGGCCGCGGCGAGGAAGAGCACCGGACAGCTCTACGACTCCCTCTTCGTGCGCCACTGGGACACGTGGAAGGACGGCCACCGCAGCCACCTCTTCGTCCTCCCGGTGGAGGGCGGCACCCCGCGTGACGTCATGAAGGGAATGGCCGCGGACGCGCCGAGCAAGCCCTTCGGTGACGCCACGGAGTTCACCTTCACTCCGGACGGCAAGGGCCTCGTCTTCACCGCACGCGACGAGGGCCGCCAGGAGGCATGGTCCACCAACCTCGACCTCTTCCTCGCGCCGGTGGACGGGACGAAGGCGCCCGTGCGCCTCACGCCGGACCGCAAGGGCACGGACACCGGCCCCGTCTTCTCACCGGACGGGAAGTGGCTCGCCTACCGCTCCATGGAGCGCCCCGGCTACGAGGCGGACCGCCAGCGCGTGGTGCTGCGCTCGTGGCCGGACGGCAAGGAGCGCGTGTTGACGCCGGACTGGGACCGCTCGGCGGACAGCCTCGCCTGGAGCGCGGACGGGAAGACGCTCTACACGGTGGCGCAGAACGTGGGGCAGCACTCGCTCTTCGCCCTGGACGCGCAGAGCGGTAAGGCGCGCACGGTGGTGGAGCAGGGCTCGGTGGGGGACGTGGGCGTCGCCGCGGGCGGACAGCTCGTCTACTCGCTCAACACGCTCAAGACGCCGGCGGACCTCTTCGCGGTGAAGGCGGACGGCACCGGCGCGCGCCAGCTCACCCGCGTCAACCAGGACGCGCTGGCGAAGCTCCAATTCGGTGACTTCGAGCAGTTCAGCTTCCCCGGCTGGAACGGGGAGAAGGTGCACGGCTACCTCGTCAAGCCCGTGGGCTTCGACCCGAAGAAGAAGTACCCCGTCGCCTACCTCATCCACGGTGGGCCGCAGGGCTCCTACGGGAACAACTTCCACTACCGGTGGAACCCGCAAGTCTACACGGGCCACGGCTACGCGGTGGTGATGGTGGACTTCCACGGCTCCACCGGCTACGGGCAGGCCTTCACCGACGCCATCCGCAACGACTGGGGCGGCAAGCCGCTCGAGGACCTGCAGAAGGGGTTGGCCTTCGCGCTGCAGAAGTACCCCTTCCTCGACGAGGGCCGGATGTGCGCGCTCGGCGCCTCCTACGGCGGGTACATGATCAACTGGATTGCGGGCCAGTGGCCGGACCGCTTCCGGTGCCTCGTGAACCACGACGGCAACCTCGACGAGAAGATGGCGTACTACGACACCGAGGAGCTGTGGTTTCCCGAGTGGGAGCACGGCGGGACGCCCTGGGAGAACGCGGCCGGGTACACGAAGCAGAACCCGGTGGACCACGTGGCGAAGTGGAAGACGCCCATGCTCGTCATCCACGGCGGGCGCGACTACCGGGTCGTGGACACGCAGGGCCTCTCCACCTTCACGGTGCTGCAGCGGCGCGGCATCCCCTCGAAGCTCCTGTACTTCCCGGACGAGAACCACTGGGTGCTCAAGCCGTACAACAGCGTGCTGTGGCACGGCACCGTCCTCGACTGGCTCGACACGTGGACCAGCGCGAAGGGACGGCGCGGAGACAAGGGTGCGGCGCACCACTAGCGCCGGGGCTCTGCCAGCTCGTCGAGGGCGGTGAGGAGCTCCCGGTGCAGCTCCTCCGCCGAGGCCTGTAGCCGGGCGGTGAGCGCGTGCAGCGGGTCCCCCGGCGAGGTGGCCTCGTGCAGCATGCGCGCGGCGGTGCGCACCGTGGCGAGCGGTGCGTCGGGGCCCTCCGCGAGCAGGCGGCGCAGGCGCTCGTGCGCGGGCAAGGCGCCGGGCGTGGGGCGTGGCACGGACGTCTCGCCTGGAGCGGCGAGGCACACGCGGTTGCGGCCGGCGCGCTTGGCTGCGTAGAGCGCCGCGTCCGTCACCTCGAAGAGCTCCTGCGCGCTCCTGGCGTGTGAGGGCACGCATCCCACGCCCGCGCTCACCGTGAGGCGGAGGCTGCCGCCGCGTGGGCCCTCCACCACGGCGCCCTCCACCGCGGCCCGGAAGCGCTCCGCGGCCACCAGTCCGAGCTCCGGGCCCGTCTCCGGGAGGATGATGGCGAACTCCTCGCCCCCGTGGCGGGCGAGGATGTCCGTGGAGCGCGCGGCGCCGCGCAGGCACCCGGCCACCTGGCGCAGGGCCCGGTCCCCCGTGGCGTGGCCGAAGGTGTCGTTCACCTGCTTGAAGTGGTCCAGGTCCATGAGGACGAGCGTCAGCGGGCGTCCGTACCGGACCGAGCGCTTGAGCTCCACGGCCAGCGCCTCCTGGAAGTAGGCACGGTTGTGCAGCCCGGTGAGCGGGTCCATCACCGCGGCGAGGGTGGCGCGGTCGCGCGCGGAGCGGAGAAGCCGCTGCCGGCGCTGGCGGCGCAGGGCGCTCGCGACGCGGGCACCCAGCTCGGGCGCGGGCGTCTGGAGCGGGAGGTAGTCGTCCGCGCCGGCGTCGAAGGCGGCCACGCGCCGCGAGGTGGACTCGGCCGCGTCCACCACCAGGAGCGGCGGGGCGTCCTCGTGGAAGCCGAAGCGTGCCAGGAGGGGCTGCTCGCCCTCGAGCGCGAGCGGATAGCTGACGATGAGCGCGTCCACGCCCTCCAGCGACACCCGCGTCGCCTGCGTGCGCGTGTGCACCGTGCAGGCGGCGCCGACGGGGGAGGCGCGCAGGGTGGTGGCGAGCTGCTCGGCCGCGTCGGGCTGGTGATGGAGCACCTCCACGCGTGCCCGCTCGGGCGCGGCCTCGGGCTCTCGCACCACGCGGGCCATGGCCTCCTGGTGCGCGAGGAGGTGCGCGCGCATCTTCCCGAGCGAGATGAACGAGCGCACCCGCGCCAGCATCTCCGCGTCCGGCACCGCCTTGGTGAAGAAGTCGTCCGCGCCCGCCTCGAGCCCCGCCACGCGGTCATCCGTCGTGTCCAGCGAGGTGAGCAGGAGGATGGGCGTGTGCGCCGAGCGCGGGTGGGCGCGCAGCCGTCGCGTGAGGGCGTGCCCGTCCAGCTCCGGCATCATCACGTCGAGGATGAACAGGTCGAACGGTGGCCCCTCGCCCGTGGCCAGCGCCAGCGCCTCGAGGGGCGAGGGGGTCGTCACCACGTCGAGCCCGTGTGCGCGCAGCCGTGCGCCGATGGTCTCGAGCGCGAGCACGCTGTCATCCACGAGCAGGACGCGGCCCGTGGTGGCGAGGGGGGACAGGTCGGACATGGCGGCTGGCGGAGAGTGTAGGCCAGCCTGGAACGGACTCCCAGACAGGGAAGGCGAGGCGTGGTGCAACCCGGGCTCCACATCCCGTCACCGCGTCCGATGCCCTCTCGCTGCACCAAGCGGACAGCTCGCTGCTCTGCGGCGTGATGCACCGAACGGAGGTGCTAGCGAGGTGTCATACGCTGGAGGCTCCATGCTGGCCCTCGTCCTGCTTCGTCCCTTGCTCTTCGCCGCTCTTGCCGGTGACGCACCCACCGCGCGCGTGGTGCCCACACCCTCCTCCGTGCGCCCCGCGCTGGAGGTGCGACATGGCAGCACGCCCAGGGTGGACGGCGTCCTCGCGCCGGGCGAGTGGGAGGACGCGCGCGCACTTCCCATCGACGTGGCGCCCGGATGGCGGGTGACGGTGCGGGTGAAGCACGACGGCGCGTCCCTCCACGTGGCCTTCGCCGGGCTGAAGCACGGAAAGGAGGAGCGCTACCCGGAGGTCCTCGTGGACCCGCAGAACGACGCGACGCCCGCGTGGGGCGCGGACGACGGGTGGTTCCATGCCTCCTACCGCGACTGTGAAGGTGTGGGCCGGCCCAACGTGTGGGACTGCACGCCGCAGAAGCCCGGGTGGGAGGCGAACAACTTCCCGCTCCAGGAGCCCGGAGTGGTGGAGCTGCGTCTTTCGCTCTCGAAGCTGCGACGCGCGCCGGGCTCGCCGAAGCCCCTCGGTCTCGCCTTCGCCGTCACGGACACGCGTGAGGCGTGGCACCTGTGGCCCGCGGGAGCGACGCTGCACAGTCCCTCCACGTGGGCCGAGGCCAGCTCACCGGACCGCTGGAACGACCTGGGGCCGGAGAAGCCTCTGCGGGGCCGGGTGGAGACGTTCGCCTTCCAGAGCGCGGTGCTCGGAGAACAGGTGAAGGTTCCCGTGTATCTGCCTGCGGGGTACACGGCGGAGCGGCGGCACCGGGCCCTCTTCACGCTCCTCGGTCCCGTGTTCTTCGAGCACCCCGCGGTTCAGCTGCCGCGGCGGCTGGAGGCGCTCGCGGAGCAGGAGCGGGTGCGAGACGTCGTGGTGGTGGGCATCCCGGGCTCGAGCGCTCCCCGGGCGCACCACCCTGACACCCGGGCTGCCGCCGCTTTCGCGAGGCACGTGGCGGAGGAGCTCGTCGCGGAGGTGGAGCGCCGCTACGCGGTGAGCGCGCGCCGGGAGGAACGGTGGCTCCTCGGCTTCTCCGGTGGCGCGGCCATGGCGCTGGACCTCGCGGTGCGAAGACCGGAGCTGTTCGGGCGCGTGGCGCTGGTGTCCCCCGGCTGGATGGACTGGGACGGTGCGCGCAACGACTTCGGGCGCGTGTTCGTCGCGGAGGCGCTGGCCCACGTGCACGCGGCGTCTCGCGGGAGGTTGCCGGAGCTGTGGATGGGGTGGGGGGACGGGACACTCGCCTGGGAGGTCCGCTCGCGCGAGCAGGGACAGCAGGTGGTGCGCGCGCTCGCGGGCAGGGGGACGCGCCCGGTGGTCGCTCCGGCCGTCGCGGGAGAGCACGGGCTGCACCTCATCGCCCGGACGCTGCCGGAGGTGCTGCGCTTCCTCGATGCGGGGAGGCGCTGACGCTCGACGGTGTGGTGATGCGCTGACGCCCCGCGTGCGCGGGGCTAGACGTACACCCAGCGGGCCACCTGCTCGACGATGCCCCAGATGCGCTCGCTCTCCACGCCGCCGTCGACGCCGGGGCCGTCGAAGACGAGGCGCAGGCGACCGAAGAGGTCTGGCCGTACATCCACCTCGACGCGGGCCTGCTCGTAGCGCTCGGTCAGGGTGTGCTCGAGCGAGGAGGCGAGCTGGTGCGCGAGCGGTCGGGTGGTCTCCTCGTCCCAGTCCGCGTGGGGCAGGAGCTTGGCGAGGGCCCCCTTGCAGAGCGTCAGTCGGATGCTGGTGGGTGATGGCATGGAGGGGCCATGGTAGTGGCGAGGTGCTGCGCTCGCATTCCGCGCTGCGGAGAGGCGGTCCGGGCTGCACGCAGGGCTGGGGAGCGGACGAGCACCGTGACCTAACCCCCTGCGAACGGCCTCTGCGCACCTCGCTCGAACGCGCGCCGCACCTCGGGCTCGAGCAGCACCAGAAGGGCCCAGGCGCCCACCGGAGTGCCGAGGACGCCGAGTGGACCGCAGCAAGGCACGAGGGCGACGGCGGCCGCGGTCACGGCGAGCCCCCATCTCCTCCTGCGCCACATTTCCACTCCACCCCAGATGCTGAGGAAGGCGAGGCTCATCGCGAGCAGCAAGAGGGGCCTGATGGTCAGCGCGCGTTCGGTGTCCACGTCTAGAGGAGCTCGAGCCTGCTGCGCGACATCCGGGTGGGTCTGAAGGAGGGTCAGGAAGCTCCACATCCAGAATGCGGCACTGACGCCTCCGAAGAGAACGAGGAGTCCCGCTGGGACGATTACGCGCCGGGTTTCCGCTTCGACGTGGGAGAGCCGGCCCATGCAGGCCTGGCACCTTTGAACGTCGGAGCAGCCCACGCACAGGAAGGCGCCGCAACGGGTGCACGTGGACACAGCCTCGCGGTCGTGGAGAGCGCAGATGCCACCCTCCGGGGCTCGCTGAATCTCCGCGGGAGAAGACCGGCGCGGGCGCTTCCACACGCCCAACACCGCAAGGAGTCCGGTGGCAGGGATGCCGAGGAAGAGGTGGAGGACCATCATCCGGGCGAAGAAGCCCGCGTGGCCCCAGAGCTCTTGCAGCGTCGTCATGGAAGGCGTTACTCGCGGGCGCTCGGTCTTGTGCAGAGTCGGGAACGCGGGCGTAGGTGTGCGCGAGGATGGCCGTCACGGTCGGTCCGCAGCCACCGCCTTCCTTGCGCCCTCATTTGCAGGTCCGACCTGGAAGTCATCTCCGGATTGACCTGTCAGTCCCCCGCCACCCTCTCGCCGCTGAGGAAGCGTTGCTCGGGTCCGGGGCCCACGTAGACCTGGACTGCGCGCAGCGGCTGGAAGCGGCCCGCCACCTTCGCTGCGTGCTTCACGCCGGCGGGGATGTAGACGGCGTCACCCGGGCCCGCGGTGTACACCTTGCCCGCGACCGTCATCTCCAAGGTGCCTTCTTCGATGTACAGAATCTCGGTACTGCCCTCGTGCACGTGCTCGGGAACCGCGGCACCCGGGGCAAGCGTCAGGAGCGTGAGCGCCGCGGCGCTCGCGCCGGTGGAGGCGTCGAGCAGCACCCGCGCCGAGCCCTTGCCCCCGGCGATGAGGTGCACCGGAGCCTTGCGTCCCTCCACGAAGTGACGGACCTCGCCCTTGCCCGCGCCCGCGAGTGCCACGCCGGAGCTTGCGGCGCACAGCACCGAGAGCCACGTCATCCATCGCATGGGGTTCCCTCCCCGGCCACACGCGAGAGCGGTGGGCCGCAGACCAGGCTCATATCAGGCCGCTCGTGCGAAGCGCGACACAGGGGCGAGGCGGGTTCGACGGAGCCCTGGGGTCACGGAGCTCTCGAGCGCAGCCGGAGTCCCCCGCAGGGCGGGAGCGTCCGGAGATGGCCTCGGAGAGGGCTCGAAGGGCCGGCACACGGTGGGTCTCGGCGCACGGAGGCGGGCCGCATGGTAGGGCGATCACGGACTTCATTCGTGTCGGGAAGACGCCGGTACTCCCCTCACCGCCCGCCTCTCGAGTCGGGAGGGCCCGCTCACACCACGTCACGCCAGAGCCCCGCGCGTCGGCACGCGCTGACCCGAGCCCCGCCCGTTGGCACACGCTGACCCGCTTCGCGCAGTCGGGAGCGCAGCATGGGGACTGGTCCGATGGAGCTCGCTTCGTGCGCGGCGCGTTGGCATGCGTTGACCCGTTTCGCGCATTCGCGAGCGCAACGCGGCGGATTACCCGAGAGCAGTCGCGTTGCGCGCGTCCCTTCGACTGTCAGAGTCAGCGGGTAGAAGGGGTGCGAGGGCGGAACGGAAGTTCCGTCACGGCCTGAAGGGGCGTGAGGGGGGACTCAGGACATGTGGATTCAGCAGCAGGTGCACACGAAGGCCATGGAGGCGGTGGCCTACCTCCTGGCGCACGACGGCCC
>JAKEEX010000736.1 GCA_022616315.1 Myxococcaceae bacterium | reverse complement strand
CGGTGGGGGTGTACCCCTGTCCCCAGGGCGCGGCCCATGCACCCTGCGCTCCCAAAGCAGGTGCGCCCCCCTTCCCCCCAGAGCGCCCGCAAGTGCAGCACCCGGCACCACCGCTCCGCCCCGCGGCAGCCAGAGTGCCCGCAGGCCAGCACGGGAGCGCACCCGCGTCACCCGCGGTGCACCGTGCTTCCCGCACCGTGCCTCACCGAGGTGCTGACTTCATCCGCGGTGTGAACGAGTCCCACCGGGGAGTGACCAGGTCATACCAGGCACAAGAGAATTCACCACGGCGGTCGGAGGTGCGTCGTGAGCGGATTCCCCCTGCTCTCGGTGGTGCGCACGCGCGTACCCTTGAAGGACACGGATGGGCGGCCCGTGCCCGCAGCAACACAGGGTGCGGTGGAATTCGTTCACGAGGCACCTTTCGGCGACCTACCGGCCTACGAAGTCGAGGTGGTGAGGGAGGACGGCCAGACTGCGCACGTCCTCACCGCGCGTCATTCCGAGCTGGAACTGGCGCTGCACCCCTCCGGGATCAACATGCCCGATTTGTCGTAGTGCTTACCTCAACCAGTCAGCCCGCACGGTTTGCCGGGGCACCTTCACGAAGAGTCATCCGCCGTGCGCTGGTGTCACCTCTGCCGGAGGCACCGGCTCGACGGGCGGCACCTTCGGAAGCTCTGGGCGACGCCTGGGAGATAGCTGCTTGCGTGCTTCGAAATATTCCTCGAGCGGAGCTTCGCCCCGCTCGGCCCGGACGCGGAGGGCCTCGAGCTCCTTGCGCCGCTCGCGCTCAGCGAGAGGAGCACCTTCGGGCAGCTCGGGAAGTCCGTGGACGAAGTCGAAGTAGTTCAGACGCACCTCGCGCCAGTCCACGGCCAGGAGGAGTGCGATCGAAGCCAGCATGCCCGCCACCCATCGGCCGTAGACGCGCTTGGCGGAGACCGGGGGCAGTGCCACAGGCTCTGCCGCCGCGGCCCGGAAGGGCATCAGTCGCGGAAACCTGCGCCATCCCCACATGAGCGCGAGAATCACGAACCCACCGACCCCGGCTGCAAGGGCGATGGCGCGCGGCTCCGGCATCGCCTCCGCCGCCTGCGGGTCCTCGGCCATCCCGCTCAGGAAGAGCAGGGCGGTGATGGAGTTGTTCCCCGAGTGCGCCGCGATGGCCGGCCACAGCGAGCCGGTCCGCAGGCGCAGAACGCCGAAGAGGACTCCGAGCTCGAACAGCGGGAGCAACTTCACGGTCTGCATGTGGAAGATGCTGAAGACCGCGGCCGTGATCAGCACTGACGCCAGGGGTCGAGCGCCCTCCAGGCGCAGGCCCTGCTGGAACACTCCCCGGAAGAAGTACTCCTCACACAGAGGCGCGGCGAGCGTCACCGCCCCCAGCACAATCGCCAGCTGCACCGGGGATTGCCTCTCGAAGAGCAGCCTGTCCGCCGTGTCCTTCAGTGCTTCCGGCACGATCAGGAACGTGACGTACTGGAGCGGCGCGATGACCGTGAGGAAGTTGGCCACGCCGAGCAGGAAGCCCACCACCACCGGACCCGCGCCGATCCACGTGAGGCCCGGATAGGCAAGCGGATCACGCCCGCTCCGGCGGACCAGGCACGCGGTGAGCCCGAGAAAGAGGAAGAGCTGGGTGAACCACAGCCCGAAGGGGAGGTGCGCGAGCTGCGCGGCGAAGCCCAGGCTGATGAACGCCGCGAAGAGGAGGACGAGCCCCTGCAATGCCAGCACGAGCGCGGAGGACGGTCGCGGCAAGGCTTCGGGCTCGGCGGGGACGGGGAGGTCGGCCATGGGCGGCGTGCATCATGGAGCCTTCGGGGGGACTCGACCACACCCGCCGTCCACTGCTAAGCGCCGCGCGACATGACCAACCACGACGACCTCCTCGTCACAGTCACCGGAAGGGACCAGCCCGGCATCACGGCACGCCTCACGGGCGTGCTCGCGGAGCATGGCGTCGAGCTCGTCGACATCGAGCAGGTTGTGGTTCAGGGCCGGCTGACGCTGTCGCTGCAGATTCGCCTGACCCCGACGCCTGGCGTGCTGGAGGCGCTGGCCCTGACGGCTCGGGAGCTCGGCGTGACGCTGGACTTCGCGCCAGTGGAGGACCCTGCCAGCGCGCTGCGCACCACCGCGAGACGCTACGTCGTGACCGCTATCGGACGCAGGCTCGGGGCTGCCGAGCTACACGCGCTCACCTCGATTCTGAACGACCACGGAGCGCACCTCGAGCATATCGAGGAGCTATCCGAAGGAGGCCTGGGCACGGTGGAGCTCCGAGTCTTCCTGCCCGAAGCCGCGGACGCGGACGCACTCAAGCGCGCGCTCCTCGAGCTCGGGATGCGGAGCGCCTTCGACGTGGCGCTCCAGCCCGAGAGCCTCTACCGGCGCAGCAAGCGGCTCGTCGTGATGGACATGGACAGCACGCTCATCCGCATCGAGGTCATCGACGAGCTCGCGCGGGCGCACGGGGTGGTGGACCAGGTCAGCCACATCACCGAGCGTGCCATGCAGGGGGAGCTCGATTACGACCAGAGCCTGCGTGAGCGCGTCGCGCTCCTGAAGGGCTTGGATGCTTCGGTGCTCGAGCGGATCTCCGAGAACCTGCCCCTCACCGAGGGCGCCGAGACGCTCGTCCGGGTGATCAAGCGGCTGGGATTTCGCACCGCCATCCTCAGCGGGGGCTTCTCCGTGGCCGCGCAGGCCCTCCAGCGCCGCCTGGGAATCGACTACGCCCACTCCAACGTCCTGGAGGTGCAGGACGGGAAGCTGACCGGTCGCGTCCTGGGACCCATCGTCAATGCCCAGCGCAAGGCCGAGCTCCTGGAGTCCATCGCCCGGGCCGAGGGCATCCTGCTGGACCAGGTCATCGCCGTGGGGGACGGTGCGAACGACCTTCTGATGCTTCAGAAGGCGGGGCTTGGCATTGCGTTCCGTGCGAAGCCGAAGCTTCGCGAGGCGGCGGACATGTCCATCTCTGCAGCCGGGCTTGATGCGATCCTTGCGCTCCTCGGAATGAGTGCTCGCGAGGTGCGCGAGGCGGAGCGCGGATGAGGTGACGCAGCAGTGCGCGGTCGCACGGCCCCCTCACCCCGTCACCCTCTCCCAGAGGGAGAGGGGAGGTTGGTCGGTCGGCTCCGTGTGCTCTCCTTTCACGCAGTAAGGAAGCGACGGATCTCTTCAACCCGCTGCGCTCTGTCCTCCGCGGTCAGCGCCGCGGGTCCGGGCCTGAGCTTTCGGTCCTCCTCGACGAGCCAGCGCTGATCCACCAGGAGCGCCACCGCGTTCTCCAGAGTGGTGCGCCCGAGCGACTCGGCAGTCTGGATGCGGCCGGCACCGAGCTCTGCCCGACCCGTCTCCTGCGCCGCCTTCACGAACGCCCTCTTTTCGAGTCCGCCACTGCGCGCCGCATCCTCGAGCGTCAGCGCTGCGAGCAGGTAGCTCTCCAGGAAGTCGCGCAGGAGATCGGCGACGAAGCGCAGCTCCCGCGGCGCGTGCGAGGCCTTCGCCACCTGCACCATGTCATCGCGCCGCTCCACCAGGCCCATGCGCTCGAGCTTCTCGAGCGTGTCGGAGAAGATCACGTCGAACGAGGCGCCCACCTGGTAGATGAACTCCCGCTTGAAGAGGCGGGACAGGTACAGCGCGCGTGACTTCACCGCCTCGAGCGGCGCCGGTGCGTCCACCAGGAGCGCGCTCGCCACAAGCGCCCGCGGTGCCACCAGGTTCATGAGGTTGTTCTTGTAGAAGGCCAGCTCGGCGCGCCGCTCCACCTCCGCCATGAACACGAGGTCGCCGTCGAGCGTCTCGGTCCGCACCATCCCGTCCGCGCTGAAGGCGCGCATCGCGTCCTGCATCGCCCCGAGCACGGTCGGGTCGGAAGGCGCATTTCGCAGCGTCACGGAGACCGGGTTGCCCTCGTCGCTCGCAATGCGCCGCAGGAGCGAGATGCGCTCGCCGAGGTCCCGCGCCGACACACCGCGTCCGCGCTGGGCGAGGAGCGCTGCGGCCACGAGCGCATGCGGCGTCACGGTGGACACGCGGCTGATGCCGTACATGACGCGGTGGCCGAGCGACTGGACCAGACCGCGCTTCTGGTCCTCGTCCACGCTGGAGGTGTCCGGCAGGCCCCGCGAGTCCATGAACTCGCGGAGGGACACGGGTTCGTCGAAGGTGAGGTGGACGCGACCGTAGTGCTCGGTGAGGATCTTCGGCGCCGTCAGCAGCGCCTTCAGGTCCTCGGGTTTCTTCTCGCCGCCGGCGAGCTCGCGGCTGTAGCTCCCTCCCTCCACGACCTTCTCGTAGTCGATGGAGACGGGGACGAAGTAGAGGTCGTTCCGCGCCCCCTCGAGCACGGCCTCCACCTCCCACGTGAGCATCCCGAGCTTGGGCTGCAGCAGCTTCCCGGTGCGGCTGCGACCGCCCTCCGGGAAGAACTCCTGGTGCACGCCGTCGTGCACCAGCTTGCGGATGTACGCCTTGAAGGTGGCCGTGTAGACCTTGTCCCCCTTGAAGGAGCGCCGCAGGAAGAAGGCACCGCAGCGGCGCAGGAAGGGGCCGAGGGGGAAGAAGGAGAGGTTCGCACCCGCAGCGATGACGGGCACGTTGTAGCCGCGCCTCCACAGTGCCCAGCTGAGCACCAGGTAGTCCACGTGGCTCTTGTGGCTCGGGCACAGCACCAGCGGCGCGCGGGCCGCCAGACGCATGGCCCGCTCGAGCCCCGCCTCGTCCACCTCCACGCCGTCGTAGATGCGCTCGAAGACGATGTTGAAGAGCCCGGCGGCGACGCCCACCCACATGGGGTGCACCCGCGCAGCAATGGCGCGGAGGTTGCGCCGCGCCTCGCGCAGGAGCCCGGCCGGCCTCCGCCCGCTCTCCGCCGCGTGGTCCTCCAGCGTCCTGCGAAGTCCCCGGTCCCGCAGCGTCTCCTCGATGAGCCGCTCGGCGGGCTTGAACGGTGGCCCGAACACCGCGCGCGTCTCCCGCGCCAGGTGGTGGTTCAACGCGGTGCGCACCTTGCGCGCCAGCCGCTCGTCGGAGTCCTCGGGGTTCTGCTCAATGAACCTCTTGAGGTCGATGGGCTCACCCACCCGGAACTGCGCGCGCCGGTAGTTGCGCCAGAAGGCCATCAGGCTGTGGAGGAAGCCCGGCGCCTCGGGACTGCCGAACACGTAGTCCGCCCACACGGGCTTGAGCCGGGCGCTCCACTTCTCCCAGACGAACAGCTCCGGCACCAGCCACACCGTCCTGTCGCTGCGGCGGGCCATTCGCACGAGCGCGGGGAAGGGATCCTCCGCGCACTCGGTGCCGTGCGCGCGTCCCAGCCGCGTCCGCCTGAGGAAGAGCAGGCCACTGCCCCCCTGTCGCCGCGCGTAGGTGAAGCGCACGTCCAGCTCGCCGCGCTGCGCGGTGTGCCGCCATGGCCGCGTCCACCACGGGCGCAGGTTCACCACCGCCCGCACCGCGGGGAGTCCCCGCTTCACCAGCGCCCACGTGAGGTACAGGAAGTTCACCCACGCCGTGGAGCGCATCACGTGCACGACGAAGCCCGTCTCGTGCAGCGTGCGCAGCCGCTCCTCCGCCTCGGGCGAGAAGCGCACCGGCGCGAAGTAGCGCTCCGCCACGGCACGCGTCACGGGACCGAGCTCCGACTTCAGCACCTCGGTGGGGTCGGTGGGGCGGGCGTGGGCCAGCGCGGTCTCCAAGCAGGTCCTCCGGACGGGCTCGTGGGCGAAAGCCGGAACTCTACATCGTGTCCGGCGTTGCGATGCCGAGCAGCGTCAGACCTGACGCCAGCGTGATGCGCGTGGCGTCCACCAGGGCAAGGCGCGCAGAACGCAGCGCGTCATTTCCCTCGACGAGCACGCGCTTCTCCTTGTCCTGGTTGCCCAGCGTGTACCAGCGGCTGAAGGCCGCGGCCACGTCCAGGAGGTGGCGTGAGACGACGGAGGGCTCGAAGTCGTCGAGCGCCTCCTGGGTGGCCACCGGAAAGCGCGCCAACAGTCGCACCAGCGCCTGCTCCTCCGGAAGGGAGAGGAGGGCCGGCGCGACGGACGCCGGGGCACCACCACCCTTGCGCAGCACCGAGCATGCGCGCGCGTGCTGGTACTGAAGGTAGGGACCGGTGTGGCCCTCGAACTGGAGGAACGCGTCCAGGTCGAAGTCGTAGTCGGAGGTGCGGCGGTTCTTCAGGTCCCCGAACACGACCGCCGCGGTGCCGATCTGCTCCGCCAGCGCCTCGGGCTCGTGCGACTCCAGCTTCCCCGCAGCGAGGTTCTCCTTCACCTTCTCGAGCGCCTTGTCCCTCGCGTCGTCCAGCACGTCCGAGAGCAGCTTGAGGGTGCCGCGGCGGGTGCTCATGCCTCCCACGCGGCCGAAGTTGACGTGCACCAGCCGGTCCGCCCACGGCTCGCCCATCTCCTTCAGCACGCGGAAGACCTGGCGGAAGTGGAGGGCCTGGTCGGTGGCCACCACGTAGAGGGAGCGGTCGAACTGGAAGCGCTCGTGGCGGTCGATGGCCGCGGCGAAGTCCCGCGTGGCGTAGAGCGTGCTGCCATCCGCCTTCTTGAGCAGCACCGGAGGCTCGTTCTCCGCGTACGGCATGTCCACGATGAGCGCGCCCTCGGACGTCTTCACGCCCGGCTTCTTCGCGATGCGCTCGATGACTGGCTCCATCTTGCCCTGGTAGAAGCTCTCGCCCTCGTAGTGCTCGAAGCGGATGCCGAGCCGCGCATAGATGGCCTTGAAGTCCTTGAGGGACGTCTCCCGGAACTCCTTCCAGACCGCGAGGGCCTGCGCGTCCCCGAGCTCCATGCGGCGGAAGAAGTCGCGGGCGCGCTCGTCGAACGCGGGCTCCTTCTCCGCGCGTGCGTTGGCCTTCACGTACACGTCCACCAGGTGCGACACCTGGTGCTTGCGCGCCGGGTCCCCGTACTCCTCGAAGCCCACCGCAACCAGGCCGAACTGCTTGCCCCAGTCCCCCAGGTAGTTGATGCCCTCCACGTGCCAGCCGTGCGCGCGGTGCAGGTTCGCCAGTGCGTGGCCGATGACCGTGGAGCGGATGTGGTGGAAGGCGATGGGCTTGGCGATGTTCGGTGAGCTGTAGTCTATGACCACGGTGCGCCCGGCGCCCGAGGTGCTGCCACCGTACGCACCGCCCTCGGTGCGCGCCTGCGCGAGCACCTCGCCGGTGAAGGGCTCGGCGGAGAAGCGGGCGTTGACGTAGGGGCCCGTGGCCGCCACCTCGAGGCCCTGAACGCGCACGGCCTGCGCGAGCTCCGCGGCGATCGCGGGGGGTGCCTTGCGAAGCGCCTTGGCGAGCGGGAAGGTGGCGAACGAGAGGTCGCCGTGTGCCGGGTCGGCCGGCTTCACCTGCGGCTCCACCTCGGCGAGCGGCGCGTTCAGGGCGCGGGCGAGCGCCTCGGCGAAGGCGGTGTGGTAGCGGGCGTAGACGGAGGGGGTGGGGGAGGCCATGGGGGCGCGCACCTTACCCGACGCCCGGCGCACCGGGGACGCCGAAGCGCGCTTCAGCCTGCCCCCCTGACCGCCTCAGCGCACCACGGTGGGACGCGAGGGCCGCACCACGGAGGCCACCGTCTCCAGCAGCCGTCCGAGCTGGAGCGGCTTCTCGAAGGTCCCGTCGATGCGGTCCGGCCCCTTGCCCGCCGTGAGGGCACCCAGGTCGCTCGCGCCGGAGATGACGTAGACCGCCACGTCCCTCAGCGCCTCCGTCGTGCGCACGTGGTGGAGCACCGTCCGTCCGTCCTCGTCCCGGAGCTTGAGGTCCAGGAGCACCATGGCCGGCCGCACGTCGGTGAGGAGTGCGAGCGCCTCGTGCGCGGTGGCCACCGCCATCACCCGGTACCCCTCCTCGTCGAGCACCTGCTGCAGCACCTCGCGGGAGTCCGGG
>JAKEEX010000735.1 GCA_022616315.1 Myxococcaceae bacterium | reverse complement strand
GTCCTGGCGGAGTCCCCCCGGTAGCCCTGGCGCGAGATGGCCGCCAGGGTGGTCAGGTACTCGGAGAGGGAATCGATCAGCTCGCTGCGGGTGATGCCCGTGGCGGATCGGAACCTCGCCGCCTCTCGAGCAAACCCCTCGACGAGGGCTTCGCGGTGTTGCTCGATGAAGTCTGCGACCTTGGGCATGGGAAGGGAGCGCCGACGTGCCCCCTGCACGCTGACATCTCCCGCCGTGAGGGGGCATGTGCAGAAGGCGTCAGGGGCGGCGGAGTGTCTAGCAGTCTCCGCGCCGGACGCACGGCACGCGTCACGGGGCTGACGCCTCCCTGCCCGCGCGGGTCAGCCCCTGGCCGCGAGCGCGTCGCGCAGGTCGCGCGCGTTGGTGACGTGCCGGGCGTCGTTGGTGGCGTTGCCCGACTCCGCGGTGCCCATGTCCAGCCAGATGCGCAGCGGCAGCTTCTCCGGCAGGGCGCTCAGGGCCCGATGGCGAGCAGGTTGAGGAAGCCTCCCCACCCGAGCAGCCCGAATGCGGTGGTCACCGTGCCGCCGATGGGCGCGACGGCCAGCAGCGCCAGTCCCGCCGCGAGAAACACGACCCCCCACACGAGCGACGTCAGAGTGAGCGCCCTGTGGCGCGCCGCCTTCGCCTCGCGCTCCGTCGGAGCGACGGCTCGGAGCACCCCGCGCACACTGCCACCGACTGTGGAAATCACCGCTCCGGACTTCTGCACGCTGCTTGGCTGCATGGCATGTCCTCCCGTGGATGCGTATCGCGAGCCGGCACTCCCGCTCCACGACGTAGGGTGACCGGGCTCGGGGCGTGAAGAAGCAGCACGCGTGCCAACGGATTGAGTGCGGCGACACGCGGCTCGTCACCTCGTGCCGCCCACCGAGGTGGCACCACCTACCTGTCCACCCGGGATGACGGTGGGTGCACCCATGTGCTCACCCGGGTGCGCACCCAACAGGGCCCCAATGCGTCCTACGCGCTTCACCACCAGCAGGGGATTCAGGAAGCGCTGGGCGTTCATGTGCAAGCGGAGGATCCGCTCCCGCTCACTGCGTGCCAGGACGCCTGCAAGCGTTTGGCGCTCGCGCTGCAGCCGGTGGATGGCGCGGGTCTGCTCGCGGTCCTCGTCCACGGTCAGGACGATGCAGCGGTTGGCCAGCTCCTCATCCACTTCCGGCTGGGTGGTGGTGAAGAAGATGCCCACCGGGCCC
>JAKEEX010000734.1 GCA_022616315.1 Myxococcaceae bacterium | reverse complement strand
GACCACCTCAAGGTGGCGGAGATGGCGCTGGAGCGGGCCAAGCGCATGGTGGAGGCGGGGCACGACGTGCTCATCCTCCTGGACTCCATCACCCGCCTGGCGCGCGCCTACAACAAGGAGGTGGACTCCTCCGGCCGCACCCTCACGGGCGGTGTGGACAGCCGCGCGCTCGAGCGTCCCAAGCGCATCTTCGGCGCGGCGCGCGCCACCGAGGAGGCCGGCACGCTCACCATCATCGGCACCGCGCTCATCGACACGGGCAGCCGCATGGACGAGGTCATCTTCGAGGAGTTCAAGGGCACCGGTAACTCGGAGGTGACGCTGGACCGCCTCCTCGCCGAGAAGCGCGTCTTCCCCGCCATCAACATCCCGCAGTCCGGCACGCGCAAGGAGGAGAAGCTCTTCAGCTTCAAGGAGTACGAGAAGGTGAAGAAGCTGCGCGGGATGCT
This sequence comes from Myxococcaceae bacterium, assembly GCA_022616315.1. GTDB lineage: Bacteria > Myxococcota > Myxococcia > Myxococcales > Myxococcaceae > JAKEEX01. The sequence goes on along the minus strand of JAKEEX010000734.1, from coordinate 7,677 downwards.
CTTCAACGTGAAGCCGGTGGAGGCGATGGAGGCGCTCGTCAAGCGGCTGAGCCGCTACGAGGACAACGACGAGTTCCTCGGCGAGCTGTGAGCCCTCCCCCACTCACCGCCTGGCTCTCCCCACGGTCCGCCGCGACACCCGCGCTCGTCACCGTGGGGACGATGAACTTCGGCACGCGGACGCCCGCGGCCGAAGCCGAGCGCATCGTGGCGCGGGCGCTGGAGCGCGGCTGCGTCTTCTTCGACACCGCGAACCTGTACGGCCAGGGTGAGTCGGAGCGCATCCTGGGCAGGGCGGTGAAGGGCCGCCGCACGGAGGTGGGCATCGCGACCAAGGTGGGCCTGGCGCGGGTGCGTGGTCGCCCGGAGGGCCTCGCTCCCGACACGGTCCGGCGCAGCGTGGACGAGAGCTTGAGCCGCCTGGGCACGGACCACCTGGAGCTCCTCTACCTCCACGCGCCGGACGCGGAGACCCCTGCAGAACGGACGCTGGACGCGCTCGCGGAGCTGATGGCCGCGGGGAAGATCCTCCACTGGGGCGTGTCCAACTTCGCGGCATGGCAGGTGCTCGAGCTGCGGATGCTGGCGCAGGCGCGCGGCCTGCCACCGCCCGCGGTCTCACAGGTGCTCTACAACCTGCTCGTGCGCCAGGTGGAGGTGGAGTACCTGCCCTTCACGCGGCGCTACCCGGTGCACACCACCGTGTACAACCCGCTCGCGGGGGGGCTGCTGAGTGGACGGTACACGTCGGGCGCGGAGGTGCCGCAGGGCTCCCGCTTCGACAAGAATCCGCTGTACCAGCGGCGCTACTGGTCCCCTCGCATGCACGCGCTCGCGGTGCGGTACGCGGAGGTGGCCGCGGACGCGGGAATGAGCCTGCTCCAGTTCTCGTACGCGTGGCTCGCTGCACGGGAAGGTGTGGACTCGGTGCTCGTGGGGCCGGGGACGTTGGCGCACCTCGAGGCTGCGCTCGACGCGCTGGCGATGCCCTGCCCGCCCGACCTTCTCGCCCGCGTGGACGCGGTGCACCGGGAGTACCTGGGCACCGACGCGAGTTACGCACGCTGAGCCTCATGCTGGTGTCGGACGCCTTGCACCTGGACCTCGCCGCGCCGCTCGCGCACCTCGCCGAGCATGGGTACGCACGTCTGGGACGGGTGCTCTCGGACGAGGGCCTGTTTGCCCTGCAGGAGCGCACGGACGACCTGATGCTCGGCCACGTGCGCTACCCGGGACTCTTCTTCCAGATGGACTCGACCACGGGGCGCGCGGAGGACGCACCGCTGGGGCTCGGTTGGCAGGGGCCGTCGCTCGGCTACCGCAAACTGGAGAAGCTCGAGCTGGACCCCGTGTTCCGCGCGTGGATGGAGAACCCGCTCTTCGAGCGCGTGGCGCGGGCGCTCATCCCAGATGACGTCGTGCTCTACCGGGCCATCGTTTTCTCCAAGGGCGAGGGTGGAGGGAGCGACCTGCCGTGGCACCAGGACGGCGGGAAGCTGTGGGGCCTGAGCCGGGAGCCGGATGTGCAGATCTGGACCGCGCTCGACGACGCACCGGTCGGTGGGGGATGCCTGGAGGTGGTTCCTGGAACCCACGGGGCAGGCCTCGCCACCCCCCTGGGTGGGGTCGTCTCCAGGCAACAGGTGGTCCAGGCCGATGCGGAGCGGCGAGCGGTTGCGCTGCCCGTAGTCGCTGGTGAGGTGCTGCTCCTCCACAATCACCTCTGGCACCGCTCCCAGCGGAGCACGACGGGGCGCCGGCGCCGGGCGTTCTCCGCCTGTTACATGAGCGCTTCCACGCGGTGCTTGCGCAAGCACAAGGCGCCGCGCGTGTTTCCGCCGATGTTCCGGGGAGACGGCGCGGCGACGGTGCGATGACCGTTGATCTCCGGGAACGCGTCTCGCAAACCTCGTGCTCGCACCTGAAATGGGCCCCTGAAAGGCGTCGTCAGGCCGCCCATTGGATTGGGCGTCTGCTTCCCGGAGCGATTGCGTGCTTCGCGCACGGTGGCTACCTTCATCGCGTGCGTTCCGTCACGCTCGAGACGCTCAGGAACAGATTGAGCGAATACGTCCGCCTCGCGTCGGAGGGCGAGGTCGTACTCATCACCGTTCGTGATCGCGTTGTCGCCGAGCTCGTACCCCCGCGCGAAACGCGCGCGGACCTTGTGGCGGACGCCGTGCTCGCCAAACTGGTTCGGCAGGGCTTGATGACTCCGGCGCTCTATCCACCATCTCCGCCACCAAGGTTGCCGGGGGTCGCGAAGCTTCGTGATGTCCTTGCAGAGCTCGACGCTGATCGTGAGCAGTAGTCTCACTCGCCCGCGCCGCTCGTCACCTTGAGCCCGATGATGGAGACGAGCAGGAGCGCCAGGAACAGGAGACGTGGCGCCGTGACGGGCTCGCGGAACAGGACGATGCCCAGGATGGCTGCCCCGAGCGCGCCGATTCCCACCCAGACCGCGTAGGCCGTGCCGATGGGGAGCGTGCGCGCTGCAATTGCCAGGAGCCACATGCTCCCTGCCAGGGTCACGCCGACGAACAGGCTCGGATTGAGGCGCGTGAAGCCCTGCGTGTACTTCAGGCCCACGGCCCAGCACACCTCGAGGAGTCCAGCGACGACGAGCAGGAACCACGCCATGACGGCACCGCATAGCGCCCGGCACTCAGGCTGTCCACGCCCGCGTCCGCGGAGTCGCTGGCCGCAACCATGACCGAACCATGACCGAGTGATGGACGAGGCCGGACCAACCTCTCGCCCCACCCTCCTAGCCTGACGACGTGGGCCCGACCCTCACGCAGAACAGGAAGGAGCTGCGAACCGATGGGATTGTCCGCAGGCAGTGGTAGGAGCGGAGTGAAGAGCGAGATCAACGTCACACCACTCGTGGACGTGGTGCTCGTCCTGCTCATCATCTTCATGGTCGTCACGCCCATGATGCAGCGGGGCCGCGACGTGAAGCTCCCCAGTGCGTCGAACGCGTCCGAGGGGAGCAGGGGCGATCCGCTTGTCCTCTCCGTGAGCGCGGATCGTGGCACCTACGTGGAGTCCGAACGGTTCATGGACGACGCCGAGCTGCGAACGCGGCTCGCGCATGAACTGCGTGCCAGGCCCGAACGCAAGCTCCTGCTCAAGGCCGATCGGGAGCTCTCTTGTGGCGACATTCGACGGGTGGTCGAGCTTGCCCAGGCTTCGGGCGCTCGGGGGATGGCCTTCGGAGTCGACCCACTTCAAACACGCTGAAGGAAGACCGACATGACCACCCGCGCCTTGAAGTCACTCGTGTTGCCGCAGACCGCGCCCCGGGCGGACATCAACGTCACGCCCCTCGTCGATGTCGTTCTCGTGCTGCTCATCATCTTCATGGTGGTGACGCCCATCATCGCGAAGGACCTCGCGGTCGAGCTCCCACAGCGCGAAGAATCAGTCCGGGGGCCACCGCCCGCCCAGCAGGTCGTGGTGGGGGTCACCGCGGAGGGACGGCTGACGCTCAACGACGCACCCGTCGCGGATGCGGATTACGTTCCACGCCTCACGGAGCTCATGCGCGCCAGGACTCCAGCCCACAGGGTCGCGTTCTTCGTTCCCGACGACCGCGCAAGCTACTGGAGGTTGATTGCCGCCATCGATGGGGCGAAGGCGGCCGGCGTCGAGACGCTGGGAATGGTGGTGCCGCCGCCCACTGAGTCACGATGACGTCCGTGTCCACCCCGCCACTGTACACGCACGACTCCCGGATCAAGACTTGCGGGACGCCATGCGCACTCCGCTCCGCCTGCTCGCGATAGCCCTGTTCGGCCTGACTGCGTGCCTCCACACGCCTCCACCCCACAAGCGCGCCATCGAGAGCAGCGACCGCTGCGCGCAGCTCATCGCCCAGGGGGACCTCGCCCAGGCGGAGACGCACTGCGACCTCGGGCTCGAGTTCGCGCCCGACTTCGCCGGGCTGTGGGTGAACAAGGGCCTCATCCATTACAGGCGCGGGGATGTCACGGTCGCGAAGGCGGCCTTCGAGAAGGCCCTCGACCTCAACCCGGACCAGGCACAGGCCCACAACAACCTGGGCCTCCTCCACCGGGACGCACGCGACTTCCACGGTGCGCGTGAGAGCTTCCTCGCCGCCCTGCGGGTCACCCCCGACTACACCGAGGCGCGTTACAACCTCGCGCTCACCCTGCTCGACCTGGGCGAGCGAGAGCAGGCACGCAAGGAGTACCGCACCCTCGTCGCGGTCAGCGGAAGCAGGTCCGCCTCGCGTGACTTCGCGGCGGTCGGCCACCACGACCTCGGCGCCATGGCCTACGCGGACGGCGCCTTCGAGGACGCCGCACGCGAGTTCCGCCAGGCCGCCGAGCGGGACGCCTCCTTCGGCAAGGCCCACGAGGGCCTCGGGCTCTCGCTCCTGCGCCTCGGCCGGACCGCCGAGGCCAGGGCGGCCTTCACCGCGTGCCTCCAGGCCATGCCGGAGAGCGCGGTGTGCCGGGAGGGCCTCTCCGGGGACGCCCCGGTGGCAGCCCAGCCCACCCCGTGAAGGTGGGACTCCCCCCTGGAGTTCCGGTCCCCGCGAGCCTGGCTAACGGTTCCACCAAGCCAAGGAAATGGATATGGGGCCGGGGTGCCAGCAGAAGTCCTTGAGCTGGGGGGACTGAGCTATAAAGCACCGCTTCTTCGGGCAGTCTCGAATCTGACAGGAGTCGTGTGTGTCGACCTCGGAAACGATCGCGGGTGACGTGAAGGACACCACGTCGCGCACCTCGCAGTTCTGGTTCTCCCGCCTCGGCTCGTTGCTCGCTGTGCTCCCGCTGGGCGTGTGGACCGTCAACCACATCTGGGACAACCTTGCCGCGTTCGCCGGGGCTGACGCATGGCAGGAGGCTGTGACCGAGCACCGCGACCCGGCCACGTTCGCGCTCACCGTCTTCATCGTGTGGGCGCCCCTGCTCATCCACGCCATCTGGGGCACGATCCGCCTCTTCAGCTTCCGCCCCAACAACGTCTCCTACCCCTACTACGGCAACTTCAAGTACCTGCTCCAGCGCCTCGCCGCCGTGGGCGTCCTGGCCTTCATCGGCGCGCACATCTGGCTCGCGTTCCTGCAGCCGCGCCTGCTCGAGGGCCACGCCGAGTCCTTCATCGACATCTCGCGCGAGATGCGCTTCCACGTCCCCACGCTCGTCGTCTACGTGCTGGGCACGCTGGGCGTCGCGTACCACCTGGCCAACGGCATCTGGTCCTTCTCCATGGGCTGGGGCCTCGCGGTGGGCAAGAAGTCCCTGAAGCGGATGGACATCATCGCCATCCTGCTCTTCCTCGTGCTCCTCGCGGCGAGCTGGGCCACCATCTACGCCATGTACAACGCGGGCTCGATGTACGGCCCCGCGCCGACGGGGCACTGAGCGAAGCCCGACTCAGGTGGTTCGTCTCGAGCGCCGGTCCGTGAGGGCGCTCGCCGTCTCGTCCTGGGTCCGCTCCTCGCGCCGCTCCCGCTCCACCTGGAGCTGGCGTGCCCACGCTTCGTGGTGCTTCTCGAGGGCCTTGCGTTCCCGCGTGGCCTCGAGGAGCTCCTTTCTGCGGACCTCGACGGCCTGGTTGGCTGCGTGCACCTCTTCGCGCAGGCGCGCGACCGCGTCCTCCCGTGCGCGCTGTTCCGAGCGAAGTCGCTCAGCGTGCTGCTGGGCGCGCACGAGAGTGCCTGCATTCGCTCCGTGCGCCTGTGTCCTGGTGAGGAGGGCCTCGGCGCGGTGATTGCGGACCTGTTGGTGCTCCGCGAGCGCTTGCTCCGCCTGCGTGAGCGACTCGCGCGCACGTGCGAGCGATTGCAGGGCAAGTGCGAGGGCGCGCTCGGACTCCACTTCTGCGCGCTGACGAAGGTCGAGGAGTGGCTGGAGCGGGTAGGACTTCACTTCGGCGGGGTCCTCGGTGTGGGCACCGGGTGCGCAACCCCCTCACCCTTTCCCTCTCCCAGGGGGAGAGGAGAGTGGAGCGCGAGCAACTGGTTCAGGGTGTCGTCGAATGGGGCGTTCTCTTCGGCGCCCTGTCGCAGGAAGGACAGGATGGAGTCGTACGCTTCGATGGCCTCGTCCGTCCTCGGGTCGCTCCCTCGCGTGTAGGCACCGAGCAGGATGAGGTCGCGCTGTCGCTCGTAGGTGGCGAGCAGCTCGCGCAGGCGCCCCGCGGCACGGCGGTGCTCGGGCGAGACGATGCTCGCCATCACGCGGCTCAGTGACGCGAGCACGTCCACCGCGGGCCACTGGTTGCGCTGACCGATGGCGCGGTCCAGGACGATGTGACCATCGAGGATGCCGCGCACCTCGTCCGCGATGGGCTCCTCCATGTCCCCGCCCGCGACGAGGCACGTGTAGAGCGCGGTGCAGCGCCCACTGTCCGAGTTGCCCGTGCGCTCGAGCAGGCGCGGCAGCATGGAGAACACGCTCGGCGGATAGCCCTGCCGCGCCGGCGGCTCTCCCACCGCGAGACCGATCTCCCGCTGCGCCCGCGCCAGTCGCGTCACCGTGTCCAGCATGAAGAGGACGTTGCCGCCGCGGTCACGGAAGTACTCGGCGATGGAGGTGGCGACCGACGCTGCGCGCAGACGCACGAGCGCCGGCTGGTCCGAGGTCGCGGCGACCACCACGCTGCGCCGCAGTCCCTCCTCCCCCAGGCTGTCCTCGATGAACTCGCGCACCTCGCGCCCACGCTCGCCGATGAGCGCGATGACGCTGAGCTCCGCGCGCGTGTTCCGCGCAATCTGCCCCAGCAGCGTGGACTTGCCCACGCCCGAGCCGGCGAAGACGCCCACGCGCTGGCCCTCGCCCACGGTGAGCAGTCCGTCGATGCAGCGCACCCCGAGCGGGAGCGGACGCGCGATGCGCTGGCGCGTGAACGGGTCCGGGCAGGGACGGTCCACGCTCCAGGGCACGAGTCCCTCCGGCAGGGGCTTCCCATCCATGGGCCGCCCGAGCCCGTCCAGCACCCAGCCAAGCAATCCATCTCCCACGCTCAGCGTGAGGGGACTCCCGGTGGGCAGCACCTCGCTGTCGGGGCCGATGCCCGCAGGCTCGCCGAGGGGCATGAGCATCACCTCCTCGCCCTGGAAGCCCACCACCTCGGCCTCCACGCACCCGCGGCCCCGGCTGTCGATGACGACGACCTCGCCCATGCGCACGCCCGGCACGCGCGCCTTCACGACGAGCCCCACCAGCTCCGTCACGCGCCCGCGCACCCGCACGAGCTGTGCGTCCTTCAGCAGCCGCTGGTAGCGCGAGAGGTCCACCGCCATGGCCCCTACCCTCCGCTCCTCTCGCCATCCCCGAGCAGCACGCGGCGGAGCATCTCGAACTGGGTGTGCAGCTGCGCGTCGAGCGTGCCGGCCTCCGACTGCACCACGCACCCGCCGCGGCGCACCTCCGCGTCCTCCTTGACCGTCACCTCCGCCGTGCGCCCGAGCACGTCGAGGAAGCGCTGCGGGTGGGCGCGAAGGGCGGCCGCGTCCTGCGGGTGCACGCGCAGAATGAGCTGCCGCACCTGCCGGAGCTCGGACAGCGCGTGGGCGCAGAGGTCCACCACCAGGGTCGGATCCCGCTCCAGGTCCCGCCCGATGAGGCGCTCCGCCACCCGGCACGCGAGGGTGACGATGTCCGCCTCCGCTCCGTCCACCAGCCGGCGTGCTTCCATGCG
>JAKEEX010000733.1 GCA_022616315.1 Myxococcaceae bacterium | reverse complement strand
CGGAGACCTCGGCTCAGTGCCCGACGATGGAGGCCTTGAACGCGGCGTCCGTCACGACGGGAGCGAAGCAGCTGGACACGTCACCGCTGGACACGCCGCTGTCGGTGAGCGCCGGCACGACGATGTTGGTGATGAAATAGTCGTACTGCGCGCTGGTGATGTTGAGCCCCGTGTGGGCCGCCACCATGTCCTGCGGGCCCGTGTACGTCTTCCCGTCGGTGTAGGTGATGGACGCGGGTCCGCCGTAGGCCCAGACGAGGAACGCCGCCAGCTTGCCCTCGAACGTGGGGAAGTCGTCCCGGGTGGAGGGGGGATTGCCCGAGCCCACCTTGCTGAACGAGTCGCCCAGGTTGGCCGTGCCGTTGGCGTTCAGCTCCGCGATCGTCTTCGCGAAGATGGCCTTGTTCGCCGCGACGAATGCTGCGGCACCGTACGTCTCCCAGGCGTTCTTGCCACTGCTCGCGCACTTGAGCGTGTAGCCGGGTCCCTGCTCCGACGGAACGTTCTGGGCTCCGGGTCCCTTCTCCGACGGACTGCTGCAGGCAACGGCGAGCGCCGAAACGAGCGAGGCGTACAGTGACTTGTTCCACATGGGGGGACTCCTCCAGGCCGTGAACTGCGCCGGGAAGATGCGCAGCCGGCGGGCGGCCGGGGAGCCTGTCCCAGAGATGGATGCCTTCGCATTCCTTCGGGAAAAGGGTGGGGAGCCGCGCCCACCCTTGACCACCCGACAGGTGGGCGTCAGGCCAGCTCGAGCACCCGCGCCTCTTGCTGCGCCTCGGCGGCGCCGTCCACCAGCACGCCGTCCGCAATCCGCACCACCCGCCGCGCGCGCTTCATGATGCGCGGGTCGTGCGTGGAGAAGAGGAACGTGACGTTGCGGGTGCGGTTGAGCTCCTCCATCAGCTCCAGGATCTGCTCGCTGGTGGTGGAGTCCAGGTTGGCGGTGGGCTCGTCCGCGAGCACCAGCTGCGGCTGCGTCACGAGCGCGCGCGCGATGGCCACGCGCTGACGCTGGCCGCCGGACAGCTCGTCCGGGCGGTGGTGGAGGTGCTGCGACAGCCCCACGTCCGCCGCCACCCGCTCGGCGCGCGCGCGCAGCGCCTTGCGCGGCTCGCCGCTGATGAGGCAGGGGAACTCGATGTTCTCCAGCACGTTCAGCACGGGGATGAGGTTGAAGGACTGGAAGATGAAGCCAATCTTCCGGTTGCGCAGCTCCGCGAGGTCATTGAAGTCGCGGTCCCCCACCTCCTCGCCCTCCAGCAGGTAGGAGCCGGCCGAGGCGCGGTCCAGCAGGCCGATGATGTTGAGCAGCGTCGTCTTGCCGGAGCCCGAGGGGCCCATCACGACCGTGAACTCGCCGCTCTTCACCTCGAGGTCCACACCGTTCAGCGCGGTGACGGTCGTCTTGCCCAGCTCGTAGGTCTTCTTGATGTTCTTCAGCGTGATGAGGGCCATTTGTGGGCTCCTGTCTTTGGAAGCGGGTGGTTCAGAAGAAGAGGCGCGCGCTCACCAGGGCGCGCCAGTCGGAGGAGGCGAGGCTGGACTCCGGGATGCGCTCGCCGGCCACCTCGGCGGCGAGTGACTCCACCCCCGGCAGCGGAATGAAGGCCTGGGCGGAGAGGGTGAGCCACTCGCGGGCGCTCCAGGACACCTGGGGAATCAGCTGCCCGGAGAGGTCCGCCAGGTTCACCACCGCGGAGGCGCCCAGCACGAAGTCGTCCGCCACCTGGGGCTTGCTGTAGGTGAGGAAGACGTAGTGCCGGCGCAGCGGCTCGAAGGTGAACTTCTGCGGCGAGCCCGGGTCCGCGGAGGCCCCGGACGGGTTGAGCCTGGAGGCGAGCTGCGCGGCCTGCGCGGGCGGCAGCTGCGAGAGGAGCTGGCGTCCCTGGGCGAGCAGCCCCACGTAGTCCTCGAACTCGCGCTCGCTGTAGCCCTCGCCGTTGTAGAAGTACTCGGCGGACAGCTGCGCGTTGTCCTCGAAGAGGTAGCGCGCGCCCACCAGCACCTTGGCGCGCAGACCGCGGTCGTCCAGGTGCGAACGGGCCACGGGCGGGGTGCCGGCCGCGATGCACGTCGCGAGCGCCTGCTCACCGTCCACGCACGCGCGGTCCGCGTACAGGCGCGACGAGCCACTCTGCACGAGCGCCTCCAGGTGCACCTCGGTGGCGTCGAAGACGCGCGAGAGGGAGAGGCCCACACGGCTCTTCTTCTGGAAGGCGTCGTTGTAGAGGTGGGTGAAGTGGTAGGTGAGGGTGACGTCCGTGTCCGCCACCAGCGCGTAGAGGCGCGCGGCGCCCGCCCAGTGGGGCTCCAGGTCGCGGTCGTCGAGCAGAGGATTCTGCGCCGCCTCGGCGGTGGGGTACTCCGGGTAGTAGAGCAGCGAGGTGGGCAGGCCCGAGTACTGGCGCAGCACCTTCGCAGCCCCCACGAGCGAGAAGGTGAAGTTCTCGAAGGGCATCTCCACGCGCGCAAGCCACGCGCCCGCGCGCTGGCTCGCCGGGTCCGTGGGGTCCTTGGGCGGGTTGAGCAGGTCGGTCGGGTTGAAGGACAGGCCGCTCCCCCACACGATGCGCTTCTTGCCCACGGTGAAGTTCAGGTTCGGCAGGGCCTCCCACGAGGCGAACAGCTCGCTCACTACGGCGGAGGGCCTGTACAGCGGCGCGTCCTGCGCGGGGAGCTCCACGTCCGTGCCCGCGGTGTCCACGCCGCGGAAGAGGCCGGCCCACTGCCAGAAGAGCGAGAGGTCCGCGCCGGCCGACAGCGCCTGGCCGTAGCGCAGCTTCACCTGCATGTTCCCCTCGCTGAGGTTCGAGAGCGCGGGGATGCCGGAGGCCGGCACCAGGCCCGTGGGGGCCACGTGCTGCCACGTGAAGCGCGAGTCCACGTAGCCCGTCGTGGTGGCCTCCACCTTCAGCTCGGCCGGGGGCTCTTCCGACTCCTCGGGAGCAGCTTCGTCAGCGGAGACGTCCTCGGAGGAAACCTGCTCCTCGTCCTGAGCAACCGACCCCTCTCCCTCTGGGAGAGGGACAGGGTGAGGGGGTTGTGCACTCACCGCCTCCTCCCGTGTCTCCACCTCCTGGGGCGCAGCCGCGGACTCCTGCCCAGGAGCAGCGGCGAGCAGCACGGTTGCGAGCAGCGTCTTCATGACGAAACTCCAGAGAAACAGCGGGAACTCGAGTCACAGCCGGCACAGCGTTGGTCCAGCCTCCTCACCGTCCCAGGTCATCCAGCACGAAGCGGCCCGCTGCGGGCTGCACGCGCACGTCCATGCTGTCCACGGTGAGCTCGCTGAAGCGCTTGG
>JAKEEX010000732.1 GCA_022616315.1 Myxococcaceae bacterium | reverse complement strand
CGCGCGCGGCACATGCCCGGGCAGCTCTCCGGCGGTCAGCAGCAGCGCGTGGCCGTGGCGCGCGCGGTGGCCGGGGATCCGCTCATCCTGCTCGCGGACGAACCCACCGGTAACCTGGACTCGAAGAACGGCCAGCAGGTGATGGAGCTGCTCCACGAGCTCCACGCGGGCGGCGCCACGCTGCTGATGGTGACGCACGACCCGGCGCACGCGCGGCAGGCCACGCGCACGGTGAGCCTCTTCGACGGGCGCGTCGTGCAGGACGAGCGGCGCTGACGTGCAACACGGTGACGGCCCCTCACCCTTTCCCTCTCCCCGAGGAGAGGGGTGACCCGTCACGGTCCCCTCTCCCCCTGGGAGTGGGACAGGGTGAGGGGGCTGTGAGCCCACCCCGAGGGAGGGAGACACTCGCATGGACACGCTGCTCCAGGACGTCCGTTACGCTGTCCGCACGCTCGTGCGCACGCCGGTCTTCACGCTCGCCGTCGCGCTGACGCTGGCGCTCGCCATCGGCGCCAACACCGTCTTCTACAGCGCCGTCCACGCGGTGCTGATGCGGCCGCTCCCGTACGCGCAGCCCGAGCAGCTGGTGCGCATCTGGGACGGCCAGAAGGGCGTCGAGCGCGCCTCGGTCTCCGAGCCGGAGGCGCTGGCCTGGAGAGACGGCGCGAAGTCGCTCGCCGACCTCGCCGCCTATCACCGCGCGGACTTCAACCGCACGGACGGGGATGCGCCGGAGCGGGTCCAGGTGGCGCGGTCCACCTCCAACATCTTCTCGCTCATCGGCGTGACGCCGGCCCTGGGACGCGGCCTCACCGCAGAGGACGAGGCGGAAGGCGCGCCCAGGGTCGCGGTGGCCTCGCACAGCTACTGGACGCGGCGTCTGGGGGCGGACCCACGCGCGCTGGGCCGCACCCTGCAGCTGGATGGGGAGAGCTACTCGCTGGTGGGCGTGCTGCCGGAAGGCTTCAGCTTCGGAGACTTCCGGGACGAGGCGGAGCTGTGGGTGCCGCGCCGGCTGGACGCGAGCGCGCAGAAGGGCAGCCACTTCCTCACCGTCATCGCCCGCCTCGCGCCGGGCGTCACGCCCGAGGCCGCCCAGGCGGACGTCGCGCGGGTGAACGCCGCCTTCACCGCCGACAACGGTGCGGGGCAGGAGCACGGCGCCGTGGTGATGGGGTGGCAGCGGATGCTCACCGAGAGGACGTCCGGGCTGCTGTGGGCCCTGCTCGGCGCGGTGGGCTTCGTGCTGCTCATCGCCTGCGCCAACGTGGCGAACCTGATGCTGGTGCGCGCGCTCGGGCGCCAGCGCGAGGGTGCCATCCGCTCCGCCATGGGGGCCAGCCGCTGGTGTCACGTCCAGCAGCTGCTGGTGGAGAGCGTGCTGCTCGCGTTGCTCGGCGGTGCGCTGGGGCTGGTGCTCGCCCTCTGGGGGATGGACCTGGCACGTTTGGCGGTGCCCGAGAGGCTGCAGCGCGTCGCCCCCTTGAGCCTGAGTGTCCCGGCGCTGCTGTTCAACCTCGGTGTGTCGGTGGGCGCGGGTCTGCTCTTCGGTCTGGTGCCGGCGCTGCAGGCGAGCCGGCCGGACCTGATGGGCGTGCTGCGCACGAGCGGAAACGCAGCAGGCGCGCGGGCGCGGCACCCGGTGCGCAGCGCGCTCGTCGTGGTGCAGCTGGTGCTCGCCCTGGTGCTGCTGGTGGGCACGGGGCTGACGGTGAAGATGCTTCGCAGCCTGGAGCAGGTGGACCTGGGCTTCGAGCCCAAGGGGCTTCTCACCGCGCGCGTGTCGCTGCCGGAGGCACGGTACGGCGAGGACGCACAGAAGCGGGCGTTCTGGACCCAGCTGCTCGAGAGGGTGGCCGCCGTTCCGGGAGTTGAGGCGGCGGGGGCCATCAGCTACCTCCCCCTGAGCGGCAGCAACGTCAACGGTGACTTCCGCATCGACGGCCGTCCGACGCCCGAGGGCGAGCGCTACATCACCGAGAAGAAGCTGGTGACGCCGGACTACTTCCGCGCCATGCGGCTGGACGTCAAGCGCGGCCGCGCCATCGGGCCTCAGGACGTGGAGGGTGCCCCGGCGGGGACGGTGGTGAACGAGACCTTTGCCCGGCGCTTCTTCCCCGGCGAGGACCCCGTGGGCAAGCGGGTGTACCTGGACATCACGGACGGCGACGTCCTCTGGGAGGTGGTGGGCGTGGTGGAGGATGCCCGACAGAGCCGCCTCCAGGAGGCTCCCCGCGCCGAGGCGTACGCACCCGTCGCGCAGGTTCCGCCCTCGGCCATGACGCTGGTCCTGCGCACGCGCGGCGCCCCCGCGGCCGCCACGGCCCAGCTGCGCGCAGCCGTTGCATTGGTGGACGCGCAGCAGCCGCTGTACGACGTGCGCACCTACGAGGAGGTGGTGGAGAACCAGCTCGCCTCGGAGCGGACCGGCAGCCGCCTCTTCACCACCTTCGCCGTGCTGGCGCTGGTACTCGCGGGTGTGGGCATCTACGGCGTGATGGCCTACGTGGTGGGCCAGCGCGGGCGGGAGATGGGCATCCGCCGCGCGCTCGGCGCCACCGAGACGCACGTGCTCGGGCTGGTCCTGGGGCACGGGATGCGGCTGACCGCGGTGGCACTGGGCGTGGGCCTGGTGGCGGCGGTGGCCCTCGGTCGTCTCCTCGCGAGCTCTCTGTTCGGTGTGAGCGCGTTCGAGCCGGTCATCCTCCTTTCCGTCTCTGCCTTGCTCTGCGGCGTGGCGCTCCTGGCCTGCTGGCTCCCGGCACGGCGCGCATCCCGCGTGGACCCCGCAGTCGTGCTTCGCCAGGAGTGACACCATGGACACGCTGCTCCAGGACATCCGCTTCGGCCTGCGCCTGCTGCGCCAGAGCCCCGGTTTCACGCTCGCGGCGGTGCTCACGCTGGCGCTCGGCATCGGCGCCAACACCGCCATCTTCAGCGTCGTGAATGGCGTGCTGCTCAAGCCCCTGCCGTACCAGGAGCCGGAGCGGCTGGTGTTCATTCACGAGAGCTCGCCCTCCTTCCCGGAGATGAGCGTCAGCATCCCCAACTTCCTGGACTGGCGGGCACGGCAACGGACGTTCACGGACCTGGCGGCCTTCCGCACGGGCTCCTTCGACCTGACCGGCGCGGAGCTCCCTGAGCGCCTCACCGCGCGGCTGGCGAGCGCCTCGATGCTCCCGCTGCTCGGGGTGCAGCCCGCGCTCGGGCGCGCCTTTACCGCGGAGGAGGACACGCTGGGCGGCCCGCGCGTGGTGATGCTTTCGCACGGACTGTGGCTCAGGCGCTTCGGCGCGGACCCGAGGGTGCTCGGGCGCACACTCACGCTCAGCGGCGAGCCCTACACGGTGGTGGGCGTCCTGCCGGAGGACTTCCACTTCTACACCGCCAGGGACGTCTGGGTCCCGCTGGCGCGCTCGGACGCCAAGCTGTTCGAGCAGCGCGGGAACCACCCGGGCCTGTACGTGGTGGGACGCATGAAGCCCGGAGTGACGTTCGCGCAGGCGACGGCGGACCTGGGGTCCATCGGCCACGCGCTCCAGGAGGAGCACCCGGACAGCAACGGCGCAGGGAAGGTGCTGCCGCGCACGGAGGTGCTCCACGAGTCGCTCGTCGAGGACGTGCGGCCCGGACTCGTGGCGCTGGTGGCGGCGGTGGCGTGCGTGCTCCTCATCGCGGCCATCAACGTGGCCAACCTGCTGCTGGCCCGCGGCACCGTGCGCCAGCGCGAGCTGACCATCCGCGCCGCGCTCGGTGCGGGCCGCGGGAGGCTGGTGCGGCAGCTGCTCGTGGAATCCTCCCTGCTCGCGCTGATGGGCGGCGGACTCGGGCTCCTGCTCGCGCTGTGGGGCGTGGACGTGCTCGCGGGGCTGCGGCCGGACTCCATCCCGAAGGTGGCGGACTTCTCCATCGATGGTCGGGTCCTCGGCTTCACGCTCCTTCTCAGCCTCGGGGCGGGGCTCCTGCTCGGCGCTCTCCCGGCGCTGCGCGGAAGCCAGGTGTCGCTCGCGGGAACGCTCAAGGAGGCGGGAGCCGGAGCTCGGCGCTTCCGTGGCCGGGCGCGTGACGCGCTGGTGGTGGCCGAGGTGGCCCTCGCGCTCGTCCTGCTGGTGGGCGCGGGGCTCCTGATGCGCACCTTCCTGCAGCTGCGCGGCCTGGAGCTGGGCTTCGACCCGAAGGGGATGCTCACGCTCTCCATGTCCGCTCCCGAGAGCCGCTTCCCCAGCCCGGACTCGCTGCGCGCGTTCCCCGAGCGGGTGCTGGAGCGGCTGCAGGCCGCCCCCGG
>JAKEEX010000731.1 GCA_022616315.1 Myxococcaceae bacterium | reverse complement strand
GGGCTCATGAATGCACACGGTGAGTAGGCGGGGAGGCGGCGAGTGCGCGTGCGAGGCGGAAACCCGCAGCGCGCTCCCGCAGCCGCTCGTAGCCGTGCCAGAGGACGAGCCAGCCCGGAGGCCGCTTTTCCGGGTTGGCCATGTAGCCGCCCAGGGCGGCGATGAGCAGGAATGCCTGTCGCAGCGAGGGCGCCTGGGCGAGGCGCGTGCCGGGGGCAAGCTGCGGCGCCATGGCCGTCAGCACCGCCACCTCGTCTTCGTCCAGCACCGCGGTAGCAGGGGCATCGGGCTGGGTGCGCGAGAGCGTGCGCAGGCGCAGCAGTTTCACCGAGGCGAGAAGTGCCAGGGCGAGCACATTCTCCAGCGTCTTGCGCTCTGTGTGCTGACGCCCCTCCAGGCTGCACCCCGTCTTCAATGCCTTGTGCAGCTCCTCGATGCACCACCTCTTGCGGTAGGCCTCCACGACGCCCCATGCGGCCTCCACGCTCTCCACCGGCACGTTGGTGAGCAGCAGCCACTCCAGCGGCCTCACTCCCTTCGGGGCGTCCGTCTCGCGCGCCAGGACGGCCCACACCTGGGCTGCCCGCCTCGTCTCGGCACGCGTGGGCGGCAGAAGAGTCACCGGACAGAAGCGAAGAGACAAACGCGCGTCGCGGGCAGGTTGCGCTGGCACTTTTCGCGTCGCGGGACGTGCTGGCACGTGCACCGCCCTCACGTCCACCACCGGCTGTGCCTCCAGCGTAGCCCACAGCCGCTGGTGCTCTCCCTCCACGCGCCTGTCCTGGGCGGCGCGAAGCAGCACCTGGTAGCCAGCCGCATCGGCGCGGGCGAAGAGCTCGTGAATGTCTCCTTCAGCGTCGATGGTGTGCAACAGGCGTCCTCTCTGGCCCACGCGCCGCTCCGCCTGCTGCATGGCGCGCCACCAGTAGGCGCTCTCCTTCAAGTCGAAGGGACGCTCCTTCCTCTTCTTCGCCTTGCCCCGCTCGGCAGCCGGGCGCACCCAGGTGCGCGCTGCAAGCGTGCCGAGGGCGGCCCCGTCCCCTTCCACAACGAGGCTCGTCTGCAGGAAGAAGCCCCGGCACAGTGGGTTGCCCGTGGTGCCGACGTCCTCCATGAGGAGGTGACTCACCTCCACCTCGGTGCGGTCGTGCACGCACAAGGCGACGTCGCCAGCCAGCCCCTGGCCAACAGCCCGCCCCACCGCGTCGGCTGCAGGTTTCAGCAGCCGCTGGAAGCTGACTTCCTCATGCTCCACCATGCGGTAGGCTCCCACCCGCTCCGCCCGGCTGACACCCAGGCGGTTGAGGGACACACCAGGCTGTCCCTCCAACAGATGCAAGGTGTGCAGCAGCCGGCGGCGCAGCCATTCATCCAGCGGGCCGAAGCACCCCTCGGGGTAGAGAACCTCCTCAGGCAACAGCAGTGGAGCGGTCATGAAGCACCCCTCTGCCGTACTCTCCCGCTGGCCAGGAACACTCGGCCAGCCGGCCAACCCCTCAACTGCCACCCTCAGGGGCGTGTGCATTCATGAGCCC
>JAKEEX010000730.1 GCA_022616315.1 Myxococcaceae bacterium | reverse complement strand
GCGTCACGCACTCCGGCGCTTCAGCTTCGCCACCAGGCGCCGCAGGTCCTCGTTCACGACGACGAACTGGGTCATCCCGTGCTCCTCCAGGAGCTGCTTCTCCAGCTGGGGCAGGGCAGACCGGGCCTTCTTCTCCGCTTCGCCGCCCGTATCCGAGAGCCAGTCGAGCGCCTGGAAGACGGCCACGCGCGCGTCGAGGTCCTTCTCGCGCGTCCTCGCCGCGAGCAGCGCCACGTGGGTGGCGTCCCCGAGGCGGCCCAGCTCGTAGGCGGCGCGCTCGCGGACCCGCGCATCCGCGTGCTGGAGCGCCTGCGCCCAGGCCGCCGGCGTCTTCAGCTCCGCAGCGGCCTCGAGCGCCGTCCGGAACGTCTCGATGGCCGCCTGTCTCGTCCGGCCGAGCGCGCCTGCGTCCTTGCAACCACGCACCTCCGGTATGTCCCTGCACTCGGCCGCAGTCCGCGCGGGTTCCTCCTGCGCCAGCCGCGCCAGCACCGGCACCTCGCGTGAATCCGCGAGGAGCACCAGCCCCGCCAGCGACGACTCGCGCGCGGCCCAGCGCCCCACCTCCGCCGAGCGCGTGAGCGCGGCGATGCCTTCGCGGCCTCCCAGGCGAACCAGGGCCTTCACGTAGCGCTGCCGCGCGTCCGGCTCGGTCTCCCCCAGCAACCCCGAGATGGCCTGCGCTGCACTCGCGGCGCGCATGCGCCCGAGCGCCTCCGCGGCGAGCATCCGGACGAAGAGCCGCGATGCCGCGTCCGGCGAGTCGTAGCCGAGGCGCCTGAGGAGCACCGGCGCCGCCCGACGCACGTGCAGGTCCCCGAGCACCTGGGCGCACTTGGCGAGGATGCCGGCCTCCTTGATGTTGTTCTCGCCGGCCCACTTCAGCAGCTCGGCGTCCCGGCCCTCCAGCGCGGCCATCAACGCCTCCGTGGCCGGCGTGCCCACCTGGTAGAGGGCGAAGGAGCTCTCCACGTAGAAGGAGATGCCCGGGCGCTCCTTGAACATCATGCGCAGGAGCACCGGCACGCTCGAGGGTGCCGCGATGTGGCCGAGGGCCTGGATGGCCTTCTTCACCACGTAGGGTTCGGTGGAGGGGTCCGAGGCGAGCGCCTCGAGCGGCCCCGCGGCCTCCTTGAGCCGGAGCGCGCCCATCGCGTCGATGGCGGCGACCCGGACGTAGGGGTCCCTGCTGTGCATGGCCTGGAGCAGCGTCGGCCCCGCGCTCCTGTCACCGATGGTGGCGAGCGCGTGGACCACCTCCTTGTTCATCGCGTTGCCGGCGCCCTCGGTGTTGCCGAGGTCCAGCGCCGCAGCCAGTGGCTGCACCGAAGTCGCGTCCTTCAGCTGGCCGAGCACGCGTGCCAGCGCGGCCTTCACCTCGGGCCTCCGCTCCCGGCCCAGCTCCGCATGCAGCATGGGGAGGAAGGCGGGCGTGAGCCGCCCGGAGGTCCGGAGCGCCTCCACCACGCGGACGCGGTCCTGCGTGCGAGACGTGTCCTCGAGCCGACTGGACCAGTACTCCGGTGTGGCCGGGTCCTTCTGGCATGCAGGGCCGACCAGCAGGAGCGACAGCGAGACCAGACACGCGCGCAACCGTGACATGGCGCCTCCAGACAATGGCGGGTGGGACTCTCTGCGCCGAGCCTCGCGCCGCCGTCTTCCGCGGGTCAACCCGCCCCCCCATGCGGAGTGACGTCTGGGCGCCATCCCGTGCCATAACGGCGCGCCATGAGCCGCCCCCGCATCGTCTTCATGGGGACCCCCGAATTCGCCGTGGAGTCCCTGCGCGCCTGCCTCGACGTCGGTGACGTGGTGGGAGTCGTCACGCAGCCGGACAAGCCGAAGGGCCGCGGACAGGCGCTGGCCATGTCACCGGTGAAGGCGCTCGCGCTGGAGCGGGGGCTGCCGGTGATGCAGCCCGCGCGCATCCGCAACACGCCCTTCGCGGAGGAGCTGCGCGCGCTCGGACCCGACGTGTGCGTGGTGACGGCGTACGGGAAGATTCTCCCGAAGGACGTGCTGGAGGTGGCGCCCCTGGGCTGCGTCAACGTGCACGCGAGCCTGCTGCCGCGCTTCCGCGGCGCCGCCCCCATCCAGTGGGCCATCGCCTCGGGCGATGCGCAGACGGGTGTCTGCCTGATGAAGATGGACGAGGGCATGGACACGGGGCCGGTGCTCGCGTGCCGCCGCGTGCCCATCCGCGCGGACGAGACGTCCGCCTCGCTGCACGACGCGCTGGCCCGGGTGGGCGGTGAGCTCCTGCGCGAGGAGCTCCCGCGCTACGTGGCCGGGACGCTCGCGCCCGTCCCCCAGCCCTCGGAGGGCGTAGTGATGGCGCCAATGATCGACAAGGAGCAGGGACGGCTGGACTTCCGGCGCAGCGCCGCGGACCTGGAGCGCCGCATGCGCGCCTTCACTCCGTGGCCGGGGACCTTCACCACCCTGGATGGCGCGCTGCTCAAGGTGCACGCGGCGCGGGTGGGGGAGGGGCGGGGCGCTCCAGGCGAGGTCCTCGCGTCGGGTGCCGCGGGCCTCGAGGTGGCTTGCGCGGAGGGCTCCCTGGTGCTCACCCAGCTGCAGCCCGAGGGCAAGCGCGTCATGAGCGCTGCGGACTTCCTCGCAGGGCGGAAGGTGCCGGTGGGCTACCGCTTCACGTCCACGCTCCCTCCGGGAGAGGGGGGAGCGTGAGGGGGCCTTCGAGCCCGCGCAATGCCTCGCGCGCCCCGCGCGTTGTCCCCACAAGCGAGGTAAGACGCCGCCATGCCGTTCCGGATTCTCGTTCTCCACGGACCCAATCTTCCCCTCCTCGCCGAGCGGGAGGCGGGGATGTCGCTGGGGGCCCTCGATGACGCGGTGAAGGGCCGTGCCCGCGCGCTGGCAGCGGAGCTGAAGGTGGTGCAGAGCCACCACGAAGGTGGGCTCCTGGAGGCGCTCGCTGCGAACGCGGACTGGGCGAACGCGGTGCTCGTGAGCCCGGGCGTGCTGGCGTACACGTCGCACGCGCTGCGCGAGGCGCTGCAGCTGGTGGGCAAGCCCGCGGTGGAGGTGCAGCTCGCGCGGCCGCGGAAGGAGGAGCCCTGGCGGCGCACATCCCTCCTCGCGGGCGTGGTGGAGGCGCGGCTCGTCGGGGGAGGGCTCCAGGCGTACCTGGATGGATTGAGCAAGCTCGTGCTGGGGGAGACGGTGCAGAAGCTTCCCCTCACCCCGTCCCTCTCCGAGGGGGAGAGGGGAGTGAGAGCCCGGAAGGAGAGGGAAAGGGGGCCAGGCGTTGCTCCTGCAGTGAAATCACGCTCGGCGACCGGTGCCGCGGAGAGGAAGGCGCCCGTTCCAGCGAAGAAGACTCTCGGGCGCAAGGTGGCGGGGGCCGCGGCGGAGCCCGGGCTCGCGCGCTCCCAGGTGCGCCTGCGCATTGCCGCGCGGCTCTCCGGTGAGCTGTCCCCGGCGGACCTCGCGTCCTGGGCCCGGGGAAGGTGGCTGGAGCTGCAAGGAGGGGCCTCGGCGGAGAGCGGCCAGCGGGAGCTGCTCGAGCAGAGCCTGCAGGCGCTGGCGCTCTCGGCACAGCCCGCGGGCCGGATGACGGACGAGCAGCTCATCGAGCTGATGGCGCGGCTCACACCATGAACACCCGCGCGATTGCCATCCAGGTGCTCTCGAGGGTCCGCGCCACGGACGCCTACCTGAACGTCGTCCTCGACGCGCAGCTGTCCGAGACGCCGCTCGAGGACGCGCGTGACACGGGGCTCGTCACCGAGCTCGCGTACGGGACCACCCGCCGGGAGCTCACGCTCGACTACGCGCTCGCGCGCTACTCCGACCGGAAGCTCGCCGCGCTCGAGGACCGGGTGCTCGCCGCGCTCCGGGTGGGCGCCTACCAGCTCTTCTTCACCCGCGTGCCCCGCCGCGCCGCGGTGGCGGAGACGGTGGAGGCGCTGAAGGAGCTCGGGCTCTCGCGCGCCACGGGCTTCGTCAACGCCATCCTCCGCAAGCTCTCCGCGCTCGAGGCACTCCCCCTCCCGGACCCGGGGGACAAGGTGCAGCACCTCGCCGTCCGCGAGAGCCACCCGGAGTGGCTGGTGCGCCGCTGGCTCCGTCACTTCGGACGCGAGCGCTGCGAGGCGATGCTGAAGGCGGACAACGAGCCCGCGCCCCTCACCCTGCGCGTCAACACCGCGAAGACGACGCGGGAGGCGCTGCTCGCGCAATTGCGGGAGGCGGGGCTCGCCGCCGAGCCCACGCGCTTCTCGCCGGTGGGCCTCACCCTGCCCGCCGCCGGACACGTGGAGGACCTCTTCGGCTACGACGAGGGGCTGTGGCAGGTGCAGGACGAGGCGGCGCAGCTCGTGGGGGTCTACGGCGCGCTGCCGGACGGAGCCCGTGTGCTCGACGCCTGCGCGGCGCCGGGCGGGAAGGCGTGCCACCTCGCCGAGCGCCTCACCGTGGTGGCCACGGACGTGCACGCCCACAAGCTGCGGAAGATCGACGCGGAGGCCCGCCGGCTGGGCCTGACGGAGCGCCTCACCGCACGCCAGCACGACGCCACGCAGCCACCCCCGGAGGCGTGGGGCGGCTTCCACGCCGCGCTCGTGGACGCGCCGTGCAGCGGCCTGGGGACGCTCCGGCGCCATCCGGAGCTGCGCTACCGGCGCAAGGAGGAGGACATCGGGCGCCTCGCGGCGCTGCAGACGCGCATCCTCGAGGCCACGCAGGAGGCCGTGCCCCCGGGAGGGCTGCTCGTCTACGCGGTGTGCACCACCGAGCCCCAGGAGGGCCCGGACCAGGTGGAGCTCTTCCTGCGCAGCCACCCGGAGTGGACCGCCGAGCCCCCGGTGCTCCCCGCCGAGGTGCAGGTGCCGCTCTGGCAGAGCTACCTGCGCACGTTGCCCGGGCCCGAAGGCATGGACGGCTTCTTCGCCGCCCGCCTCCGTCGCCTGTACTGACGCCTCAGCTCTCCTCGGTCACGTTGGACGCACCCTTGAACGCATCCAGGACCGCCTGGCTCGCGCGGTCCAGGTACTTCCCCTTGCGCACGAGCAGGCCGATCTGCCGGCTCACCGGCCCCTCCGCGATGGGCTTGCACACGAGCGTCCCGTGGCTCACCTCGTGCTGTGCGGTGGCCATGGGCAGGATGGCCACGCCCAGTCCCATCTCCACCGCGCGCTTGATGGTCTCGACGTTGTCCATCTCCATCACCGACTGGACCTCCACGCCCTTGTCGCGCAGCAGCTTGTCGATGGCCTTGCGCGTGGGGGCCTCGCGGTCGAACGCGATGAAGGGCTGCCCGGCGAGCGCGGCGAGCGAGATCTTCGACTTGCTCGCCAGCGGGTGGTTGGGCGCCACCACCACGCCCAGCTTGTCGTCGCGGAACGGGAGGATGTCCACGCCCGCGCGCGGCTGCGGGTAGGCCACGATTCCGATCTCCGCGTTGCCGAGGATGACGTCGTCGTAGACCTGGTCGCTGCGGCGGTACACCAGCCGCATGTTCACCTTGGGGTGCAGCTTCAGGAGCGTGCGCTGGATGTTCGACAGCTCGTGCAGGCCCACGGAGTAGATGGTGGAGACCGTCGACGTCCCCTGCACCTCCGCCGACTGCTCGCGGATCTCCTGCTCCACCTCCGAGAAGCGGGCGAGGATCTCCTTGCACCCGCGGAACAGCCGCTCTCCCGCGGGCGTGGGCGTCACCTGGCGCGCGCTGCGGCTGAGCAGCCGCTGCTCGTAGCGCACCTCCAGCGCGCGGATCTGCTGGCTGACCGCCGACTGCGTCACGTGGTTGAGCTGCGCCGCGCGCGAGAAGCTCCCCGTCTCCACGACGTCGCAGAACATCTTGAGGGACTCCAGCTGCATTAGAAGCGCTCCTCCTCACTCCGGGGTTCGATTAGCCTCCTTGTAATTAGCCCTGCTTACGGAGGCAAGGGAACACAAGAGGCCCGGAGGGGAGGGTGGGCTGCCGCCCGCTGGGCAGGCGTCGGGGCAGGGCGTGGCGGAGGGGAGGGTAGAATCGCATGTCACGTGCGCGCGGCGTGTGCAGGGGCCGGGCGCCCGAGGTGAGGAGATTGCAGGATGAAGCCGGTGATGAGAGTGGCCGTGGGAGTCCTCGCGCTCGGGCTCCTGGTGGCCTGTCCGGGTGAAGTGACGGAGTGCCCCGAGCCCACCTACGCAGGAGGCACGACGGACGAGGCCTGGCGCGCGCTGCAGGACGCCTCGGCGAACACGCAGGCGGGCTCCGGGCAAGCGGCCACGCTGACGGCTCCCGACGCGGTCACGCCGCTTCACGCGGGGGACGCTGCGCCCACGCTCCGGTGGACGTCGCCTCTGGCGCAGAGGGTGGTGCCTCGGCACCTCCCGGTCGGACGTGGGGTGCGATCGCGCTCGATGCTCGCGCGTGCCTGGGAGGCGGTGACGGAAGCGGTGCTCCCGACGGCCCACGCCCATGGAACGCCGCTCACGGGTGACGCCTACCTGGTGAGCCTGTCGGTGCCGGGGCAGCGCTGCCCGGCGCAGCACTTCACGACGGAGCTCCAGTGGACGCTCTCGCAGGAGGCCTGGGACGCGGTGCGAGCCGGCGAGCCGCACGAGGTGACGGTCACCCTCACCAGCGCCGAGTTCCGGGAGAACGCCGTCACCGCGGGCCCCTACCGCCCCGCCACGTCCACGACGTTCCAGGTCCAACCATGACCCTCCGTGGCGCAACCCTCACACCCATCCTCCTCGCGCTCCTCACACTCACGACCGCGTGCCCTCGGGAGCTCGATGCCCCACCGGACCTCGTCTTCTCGGAGGAGCCCGCGTGGCCCGTGCGAACGCACCTCCCACCTCTGGAAGACGGAGTCGTCTTCGTCACGAACAGCATGGAGGACACGGTCTCCGTCTTCGCGCTCCCGGAGCTGAGCGGGCCAGCCCCTCGCGAGGCGCTCCGGCTGCCGCTCGGGCTGTCACCGGTGGAGCTCGAGGGGCCGCACCACGCGGCGGTGGACCCGCAGGGTCGCTTCTTCTACGTGCCGCTCTCGGAGAACGTCCCTGGCGCGGGCAGTGGTCCACATGGTGCCCACGGCACGGGCACCGCGGATGGCGCGGTGGTGAAGGTGGATGCGCGCACGGGCCTGAGGCTCGGAAGCGCGAGGCTCGACAGGAGTCCCGGGGACATCCTCGTGAGCCCCGACGGCCGAACGCTCTACGTCTCGCACTACGACCTGCGCCGCATCCAGGACGTGCTCCACGCGGGCGGGCCCGTCGAGGACATGGTGTCGCGCCTGGCAGTCCTGGACACGGAGACGATGGAGCGACGGGCGATGGTGCCCCTGTGCCCGGCCGCGCACGGGATGGCGCTCTCACCGGACGGAACGCGCCTGTACGTCAGCTGCCTCTCGGACGAGGTGGCGGAGGTGGACCTCACGCAAGGCAGCTTCCCGGTGCGCAAGGTGGGCCTCGGACCGGGCGCGGGCACGGTGACGACGCAGCACGAGCCCTACGCGCTCGCCGTCTCGCCGACCACCGGCGAGGTCTGGGTCAGCTGCCAGAAGGGCAGGGACGTGCACGTCCTCACGCCTGACCCGCTCACGGTGGACGGCTCCCGGCGCCTCACGGTGGGGCTCGGGCTCCCGCTCTTCGGAGAGCTGACCCGGGACGGGAGCGCACTGTTCCTCCCCATCCAGGCGCCGGACCGCGTGCTCGAGGTGGACCCAGCGACCGCGACGGTCCGGCGCACCATCAACCTTCCACACGCCGCTTGCACGAACGCGCACCAGCTCCGACTGCTGCCCACGGGGACGGACGCGCTCGTCGTGTGCGAGGGGGACCGGGTGACGCCGGGCACGCTCGTGGTCCTGGACGTCGCGGCGGGGACGGTGCGGCGCTCGGTGCCCGTGGGCCTCTTCCCGGACTACGTCGGGATTCTGCGGGAGGGGACACCGTGAGCACCCTCCGCCTGCCGCTCCTCGCGGCCCTCGTGCTTTCAGGGTGCCGCCCCGCCTCCATGGCCGCGGCGCACCATGGCGAGCGCCTCTTCCACGACGCGCGCCTGTCCTCGAGCAGCTTCAACAGCTACAGCTGCGACACGTGCCACACCACGTCACCCGAGCCCGAGGCCGGACGGCTCCCCGTGGGAGGCACGCTGCACGGAGTGGCCTTCCGCGACGGCTTCTTCGGGGGTGCGGAGACGGACCTGCTCGAGGCGGTGAACGTCTGCTTCACGCGCTTCATGCGCTCGCCAGACCCGTTGTCGAGGGACGGCGTGCAGAGCCGCGCGCTCTACGAGTACCTCGTGCGGCTGAGTCCCTCGCGGGAGCCGGCCCCTGCGCGCCCCTTCACGGTGGTGCGGCAGGTGGCGGACATGCCGAGGGGGGACCGCGCGCGCGGCGAGGAGGTCTGGCGTGCCACCTGCCAGGTGTGCCACGGGGACGCGCAGACCGGACAGGGACGCATCGGCGAGGACGCCGTGGTGGTCTCTGAGACGGTGCAGACCTACCCCACCACATTCCCCGGCGTCGCGCCGGCGCTCGTGGTGGTGGAGAAGGTGCGGCATGGCCGCTTCTTCGGCATCGGCGGCACCATGCCCCCCTACTCGCGCGAGGCCCTCTCCGACGAGGACCTCGGAGCCCTCCTCACCTTCCTCGGCCTCTGAAGGACACGTCCGCCTCCCCCGCCAATTTGCTCCTCTTCGTCTGGGAGAGGGGAGGGTGAGGGGGCTGTGACTCCCGGATTCACTCCCGCGCGATACAGCTCGCCGGGTCCCCGTCCACCACGCCGAAGACCCAGTTCTGCCCCAGGTACGTGACGCGGAAATCCGTCCCCCAGCACTCCAGGGCGTGCGCCCCTGCGCCATCACCCTCGAGAATCTCGACATCGGCGCGGCCACGGTGATCCGCCAGCCAGCGCGTCGTGACACGGGCGCGGTCCTGGGGAAACGACCCTGGGACCCAGTCCCTGCGGACGTCGAAGACGAATTTGCCGCTCCCGTCCACGAACCTCCGGGACGCGAACGCAATCTCTTCGCCTGTGACGACCAGGGCGTTGAGCTCCACCTCGACCGGGTCGTTCATCGCGTCGTACGCGATGTCCATCCGCTCGAACACCTCGAGACCTGCGAGAGCCACCCCCGTCGCCGCGACCTCCGCGACGGGAATGCTCACCGTGCCCTTTCCGCTGCGGAACTGAGCGTCCGTCGACGCCGTGCCATGGACGAAAGTCCCCCACGGCGCATCCACCGCGACGCGATTCCGGAACTGGATGTCCCAGGTGAACTCTCCGTCTGCGATGCGATCGATGACGACGCGGACCTCGAACGTCCGCTGTCCCTCCCAGGGGTACGGACCCCAGATGCGCCGCTGTTCCTCACGCGTCGTGGCGGGGACCTGGCGGATGTTGTCGAGGAGCCCGAGGATTGCCTCGAGGAAGCTGTTGAAGTCGTTCCCGGCCTTCGAGGTGTCCCGGTACAGCTGGGACACATCGCCGACACCCAGCGCGGAGTGGCTCGCCGTCAGACCCGAGCCCGTCGTCCCGACGTCCTCCGGCACGTGCGTCTCCAGCTGCTCGCGCTCCGGCAGCGCCGCGAGGAAGGCCAGGTCCTCGTTGGAGTAGGGCTGCCCGCAGCTCACCAGCAGCAGGAGCGCGAAGAGAGGGCCCACGGCGCCCCGCATCGGAAGGTCACGGCGCATACATCACCATCGCGGAGAGCTCGGTGAAGACGAGCGCTCGGTTGTCGTCGACGCTGTACATGAGCAGGTGGGTCCTCGACCTCGCACCGACGCTGAGACCCCACGGAAGCTGCACGCGCATCCCAAGCACCGCGCCAGGAGACAGCGTCCCCAGGGCCTGTGCGGGCAACCCGTGCTCGGCGTCGAAGGTCCTCCCCATCACCAGCAGCGCGACGCGCCCGCCGGCGAATGGCACCAACGGTCCCAGCGCCCACTCCTTCGTGAGCGAGCTCGCCAGGTGCGTCTGCGTGTGCTGGTAGCGCAGGAGCGGCAACCCCGGCAGCACCAGCTCACCCTCCGTGCGCCCCGTTGCGGCCTCGAGGCCCAGCACCCAGTCGCGTCCGGGGACGTCGCGCAGCTGCGCCTCGAAGCCCAGCAGGCTGAGCGATGGAAAGAGCGTGTCCCGCGCCGTCTTGTCCAGGAACGTCTGGCCGCCGAGCGACACCGCGAAGCGCCAGGCCGGTGGAAGCTCGCGGGTACGGCCCGTGCCCTTCACCGGATCATCGGAGAACGGAGCATCGCGCAGCGACGTCTCGTCGAGCGCGCTGATACGGCCCGCGGCCACCTCGACTTCTCCCACGCGGATCCGGTCCTGCAGGCGCCGCTTCACGCGGTAGCGCCCGGGGGCGAGCGCGAGCCGACGCTCCACGCCCGCGGGCTTGTGCACCTCCGCCGCAACGAAGCCCCGCGCGTCCACCAGGAAGTACGTGCCCTCCGGCGCCCACGCCGGGAGCGCGAGCCCGTCGCGCCGGGTGCCCACGTCCGTGAGAACCACGTCCCCGTTGCCCGCGAGGTCGAAGCTGAAGGTGGGGTGCTGCGCGCCGGCCTCGGTGCTCGCGGTGTCCGCGACGGTGCGCTCGTATGCATACGCGTAGGCTTCCCCGAGGTTCACCTTCCCATCGCGGCTGCGGTCCGCGTCACCGAGCATTCCGCTCGCCAGGTGGTGGGTGAAGTAGCTGCCGCCGAGCAGGTCCGACTCCTGCGAGTCCTCGTCCGCCGCGCTGGAGGTGAGCAGCACCAG
>JAKEEX010000729.1 GCA_022616315.1 Myxococcaceae bacterium | reverse complement strand
GTTCCTCGTTGTGTGCGGCCCCGGGAACAACGGTGGAGACGGTTTGGTTGTGGCGCGGCGACTCGTCGATGCGGGTCGCCGCGTCCGTGTGGAGCTCCTCGGAGATCCGGACCGACTTACCCCGGACCCGAAGCGCAACCTGGAGGTACTCGAGGACCGAGGCATCCAGCCCGCGCCTATCCCGGCTGACGTTGAAGTGCGTCCCGGAGACGTCGTGGTGGACGCCATCTTCGGGACAGGCCTCAACCGCGCGCCCGCGGGTGCCGCGGCAGACGCGGTGGCACGAATTGCCGCGTGGCGCGCGCGTGGCGCCACGGTTGTTGCCGCAGACCTCCCGAGCGGTGTGCAGAGTGACACGGGTCAGGCCTTCACTCCGTGCGTCCAGGCCGACGTCACCGTCGCTCTTGGTGTCCTCAAGCGTGGTCACGCGCTCGAGCCCGGGGCGTCGCAGTGTGGCGAAGTGCGACGCGTGGACATCGGGCTCGTGGACGCGGATGCCGCTTCCGCTCCCGCGACGCTGATCGAGGACGAGGATGTGCTGCGGCTCCTCGCGCCACGGCGTGCGGACTCGCACAAGGGCACCTATGGGCACGTCCTCGTCATCGCAGGCAGCACCGGGAAGAGCGGTGCCGCGGCTCTGTCAGCACAGGGGGCCCTTCGCTCTGGAGCTGGGCTCGTGTCCGTGGCCACCCGGGCGGACGTCGTGCACTCGGTGCTCGCACACGCGCCCGAGGTGATGGGCATTCCGCTTGCGGGAGATGGGCCGCTCGGGCTCGCGGACCTCAATGCGCTCCTCGAGGCGGCGGATGGGAAGCGCGCGGTCGTGATGGGACCGGGCATCCCTCGCGGTCCGGAGACGCCGCGGCTCCTCGATGCGCTTCTCGAGGAGCTGACCGTTCCTTGCGTCCTGGATGCGGACGCGCTCAATGCGCTGGACGACAACGTGGACCTCCTCGCTCGTGCCAAGGCGCCCATCCTGCTCACGCCTCACCCCGGTGAGATGGCGCGGCTCTTGAAGTCGGACTCGCACACCGTGCACTCGGACCGCATCGCGGCCGCGCGGGATTTCGCCGTGCGAC
>JAKEEX010000728.1 GCA_022616315.1 Myxococcaceae bacterium | reverse complement strand
TTGCCGAGAGAATCCGCCGCCACGCCGAATGGATGCGGGTGGTCGCTGCGATCGAGCAGTGGGTCACTCAGGGGCGTAGCGCCCACGAGGCGCCCCTGCGCATCCAGGACGACGAGGAGATAGCGGCGCCGACCCTGCTCTTGTGCGCCGACATCGCGGGGGTAGCCCTCGAAGAGCACCATCAACCTGTCGCTCCCCATCGCACCGATGCGGGTGACGAAGAGGAGCGTGGGGCTGCTCGAGAAGGGTGCTGCGAGGTCCGGTCGCGACTGGCGCAGCTGGAACGTCCATCGCGCCGTCCCGGTGGTGGTGTCCAGGAGGGAGACCATGCCAGCCTCGGCGCGGCCCTCCGCGTCCTTTCCGGGGAAGTCCGCGCAGATGGGGCGTCCGTCCCACAGGAGGCAGCGACGCGCCTCGCCGGCGGCGTCCACGGGTGTGGCGGACGTGACGCTCAGCACGGGCACTCCGTTGGGCCAGCCGGCGAGTGACATCTCCCCTACCTCGTCCATCCAGAAGTCGTGCAGCGTGGGCGCCGTGGGGTCGTCCTCGAGGGGTCTCGCGTCGAAGGTGAAGTCGAGCGCGATGGGCGTCGCGGGAGCGCGCTGGCACACGCTGGCCAGACAGCGTCCCTCTCCCTGGCAGGGCGAGGCCTCCGCGCAGAGGAAGCCATCCGGCGGGTCCGCCTCCATGCACTGGCCGGAGATGCACACGTCCGCGACGTCACACGCCGTCCTTCCGCCGCGACAGAGCGTTCCATCGGACACGGGTGGGTAGACACAGCCCAGCTGTGGGTCACACACGCCGCGCTCGCACGGTCCACCTCCTTCGCACGGGGGTCGAGGGAAGGACTCGCAGCCCACGAGCGGATTGCAGGTGTCGAGCGTGCACGCGTTGCCGTCATCGCAGCTGCGTGGCTGTCCCACGCACGTGCCCACGCGGCAGACGGCGTCCAGCAGGCACTTCGTCTCGCCCGTGCACGGCGTGTCGTCGGGGTGCGTGTCGGTGATGCACTTCTCCGTGTCCATGTCGTAGCGCACGGTGCGGCACGTTCCCGGGTCCGGGCAGATGGGGACGTCGCGCGCCTCGGCCTGGAGGGTGAGCGTGACGGAGACGCCGTCCTCGTCCGTGGCCTCGAGTGTTGCGTCGAAGCGTCCCGGAGCGGGGGCGAGGAAGTGCACGGTGAAGGTGTGCGCTCCAGGAGCGAGCTGCGCCGGCAGTCCTTCGGCGGAGAAGGGTTCCTCGAGTGAGCTCCACCGCAGCGTGAGCGGCGCGCGGCCGATGTTGCTCGCCGTCACCGACTGCTCGAGCCTCACTCCCACCGAGCGCGCTGGAAAGACGACGGTGGAAGGAGTAAGCACGAGCGTTCCGCGGACCGACACGAGCTCCCGGTCGGGACAGCCAAGACACGCACTACCCAGGGCAGCGAGAAGCGCGAGGAGGAGGAAGGGGAGGGACGAAGAGCGCAGAAGCGTCATGGGTCCCTGCGGCGGAGGAGGGGAGTGGCCGGCCGAGGTGGGACTCTAGGGAGCGCACTGGGGCGCGGCTCCGCAGGCTGCGCCGTGTCCGTGGAGACCGCCATCCACTGGACGCTCCGACCACGCTGGCGTTGGCCACCCGGCGCGCGGGTGTCATCCGGGTCGGCTTTCCACAGATCCCCAGGCCCCTCCTCTCTTCACTGGTAGAAGAAGAAAGATCTGATCTGAAAGGACGTAGAAGAGGGCGCTGTGGGGATGTGGAGAAGTCGCCAAGCACCTGGAAGCACTCGGGAATTGGCGACTGCTACATGTGGAGAAGTTTTGGGGGTTCTCCACACCGGCCCACAGACTCCGGGAGGACGCGGGAGGGCTCCACATCCGTCCCTCTCTCCTCCACTGCGCTCCACAGGATTGTCCACATGGCATGGCTCTCCCCTCTCCCCCTGGGAGAGGGACAGGGTGAGGGCAATGTGCCACCGGCCTCCGCAGTCAGCTGAACGTGAGTCCGCCGGCGGGACGTAAGGTTCCGGTGAGCTCGCCGCGGGTGTTGCGCTGGGGAGGCTCGGCGTGGTGGGCGAGCTTCTCGAGCGGCAGCGAGATGCCGTGTCGCTCTGCGAGCTGTGAGAGCACCGAGAGGAGGGC
This sequence comes from Myxococcaceae bacterium, assembly GCA_022616315.1. GTDB lineage: Bacteria > Myxococcota > Myxococcia > Myxococcales > Myxococcaceae > JAKEEX01. Next base: position 7,309 of record JAKEEX010000728.1, on the reverse strand, counting down.
CACGGGACCGCTGGGGCCATGTCCATCCTCCACCTTGAGTGCCACGCCCAGGCCGAGCTCCGGGAGCGCTGCGCTGTAGACGCCCTCGGCGCCCACCTTGGCGAGCACCCGGTGTGGACAGGATGCGAGGAGCTCGGTGCAGAGTCGTCCTGTGCCGGCGACGAGCTCGGGATGGGACCACATGGCTTCGCGCAGGCGCATTGCTGCGGGCTCGGTCGTCGTACCGAACCGTGCATACGCGAGGGCCATGCCGTGCAGCGGCAGCGCGAAGCAGACCGCGGTGCAGCCGTCCACGCCGAGGTGGATGGATTCGCGACGCAAGCCCGTCCAGCGCATGACCTCCTGAAGGATGCGCTCCTGCACCGGGTGACCTGCACGCTGGTAGCCCTCCGTGGGCCAGCCGTGGTGCCGTGCCAGGGCGAGCATCCCCGCGTGCTTGCCCGAACAGTTGCTCCACCGTGGTGTGAGGACGGTGCCCTCGCGGATGACGGATTCTGCGATGGCGGTGGAGATGGGCGGGTGGGGACCGCAGGCGAGCTGCTCCTCCGTGGAACCAGATGCCGCGAGCATCCGCATGCACACCTCGCGGTGTCTCGGTTCGCTCGAGTGGGACGCGCAGGCGAGCGCGAGCTCCTCGGGGCCGAAGCCGAAGGCATCCGCCGCGCCATCCTGTACCAGGGGAAGCGCCTGGAAGGGTTTCGCGGAGGAGCGCCAGTACGTCATCCGCGCGGCGTCACCAGCGTGGGCGAAGAGCCGCCCCCCGGTGTCCACCACTGCCACGGAGACGAGGTGAACGGACTCGACGAGGTCGGAGCGTGTGGACTCGGTGCGGAAGGGGGGATGGGGCACGCTGAACACCCGAGGGTGAGAACGGTTTCTCAGGGGGACCACACGGCTTGAACGGTTTCCTCGAAGTACGAACGATATTTTGGGGGTTGGGGCTCTTCGGATCGAAGACTCAGAACGATTTTCGAATAATCTTGTTAGTTCTGAACGAATTCTGAAGTCTCCGAACGGTTTCTCGAGGACCGAGGCGATCCCTGAGGCTTGCTTCTTCCCCCTCCAGGGGACCAGTCAGAGAGAGGACTCTCGTGAAGGTTCCAACCGCGGCGAGTCCCATCGGGTACGCACGGGTGATTCAGGAGTACGGGCTCCGTGTCCTTCCCCCACCGACTCTGTCGTACGTGTCATCCCGTGGCGGCAAGCAGGTCCTGCGGGAGGGCAGCCAGACACTCGCCGTCTATCCGAACGCGTATGCACCGGGTGACACGTTGTGCGAGCAGCTGGAGTTCGCGCTCAAGCACGAGGGCGTCCAGCTGGGGATCCTCGACGCGCTCTTCCACTCCATGGACGTTTCTGCCCTGGAGACGCAGCTGGTCCAGGCCGTCCGCGAGCGGCCCACAGGGCTGTACTCAAGGAAGCTGTGGTTCCTCTACGAGTACCTGACGGACCGCCGGCTCCCGCTTCCCGACGCGGAGCACGGTGTCTACACACCGGTCCTCGACCCGAAGAAGTACTACACGGCGGAGCCCCAGCGCAGCCGACGTCATCGCGTTCTCGACAACCTGCTCGGCCCGGTTGCGTTCTGCCCCATCGTGCGGAGGACGGAATCACTCAGGCGCGCCGAAGCTCAGGGCCTGGCCGCAGAGGCGACGAGGCTCGTCGCGTCCTACGACGAGGACGCGATTCGCCGGGCAGTGAGTTACCTCTACACGAAGGAGACGCGCTCCTCCTTTGCCATCGAGGGAGAGAAGCCCAGCCACGACCGTGCTGAGCGTTTCGTGGCCCTGCTGCGGCTGGCCCCGGAGCTCGAGCGCTTCGATGAGGCAACCTTCGTCGGACTCCAGAGCCGGACCGTCGACCCGAGATTCGCCGAGCCCACCTACCGCACCGAGCAGAATTACGTGGGCGAGACTGTGGGTCTCGTCGAACAGCACGTCCACTACATCCCGCCGAAACCTGGAGATGTGAGGACGCTCATGCAGGGGCTGCTCGAATGCCGGGAACGGATGGCGGCCTCTCGAATCGACCCGGTAGTCCAGGCCGCAGTCTTTGCGTTCGGCTTCGTCTTCGTGCACCCGTTCATGGACGGAAATGGACGGCTTCACCGGCTCCTCATCCACCACGTCCTGTCCCGGGCCGGCTTCACACCCAGGAATCTCATCTTCCCCATCTCCGCGGTCATGCTGCAGCGCCGCGCCGAGTACGACGCGACGCTCGAGTCGTTCTCCCGTCCGCTCATGGAGCTGCTCCGGTGGGAACACGACGACGAGTGGAAGGTGACCGTGTCCGGGGAGACCGCCTCCCACTACCGCTTCATCGACTTCACGCAGATGGCGGAGGCGCTCTATGGCTGGGTGGAACACACCCTGCGAACGGAGCTGCGCCGGGAGCTGGAGTTCGTGGTTCGCTTCCGCGAGGCGCGCGAGGAGATGGAGCGCGTGGTCGACCTGCCGGGGCGCGAGCTCAACCTCTTCGTGCAACTCGTCCTGCAGAACAAGGGAAGGCTGTCGGCAGCCAAGCGCGCCTCCCAATTCCGCAAGTTGACGGACGACGAGGTGGATGCGCTCGAGACCATCATCCGGGAACGCCTGCTCCCGGTGGCACCTCGATGAGGATCTCAGCAAGACGGCAGTTCCTCGATGACGAAATCGCTGGCGCCCGGGACCGATCGAACGAGCGCTTCGACACTTCCCCACGCGTCCTTCTCGAGTGATGCTGCGTCGATCCTTCCGAACAGCTTCTGGAGAAAGCTTGGCTCGGCTTCGACGACTGTGTTCCAGCAGATCCCCGAGGCGGCTTCCTCGAGGCTCGATGTCCCCCCTCACCCCCACGTCTCCGGAATCCACCCCAGTCCACCGCACTCGCAGGTGACGCTCGGGGCCACGTCCACGCCACGGCACTCCCCGCAGACACGCGCATCCACCGGCCGCTCGGGGAGGAGCACGGACAGCTCGTGGTACCTGCGCGCTCCGAGCAGCAGCGCCACGTCCCGCATCTTCGGCGCGAGCACGGGCCGCACCTCCTCCGAGTCCCACGCGAGCTCGACCACCGTCCCGTCCCGCCGCAGCGCCACCAGCCCGAACATCTCCGGCACCAGGGGCAGCAGCTGGTGCCGCGCCGCGAGATCCCCCACGTCGAACGGGTGCCCGCGCCAGTCCTCTCGCACCGTCGCGAGGTGTCGCTCGACCGCAGCAACGACCGTCGGTGGAAGCGCCATGGCCGCACCTCCGTCCTCGAGACGCCGGGCCCCTCCCGGCCAGGCCTGCCCGCGTGACCACCACGTTACCAACACCCGTGGACGGTAGAACGAGACTTCAGGGCACACGAGTCTCTGCGCGGTCCGCAACTGCGGCCTCCCCTCCGCATGCCCAGGAATCCGGGCTTCAACGTCCCTGGTGCGCAGCCGACGCCCCGCGCGTCCTCATCCTCCTGCGGTGCCCGCGCTGCGCTTGAATGACGTCCACACGCCATGCCCCGCCCCACACTGCACACGCCGCGGCTCACGCTGCGTCCCTTCGCGCTGCCGGATGCCGCCGATGTGCGCCGGCTCGTCGGGGAGTACGACGTGGCCCGCGACACGCTCGCCATCCCGCACCCCTACGAGAAGGGAATGGCGGAGAGGTGGATCTCCACCCACGAGAGCGCCTTCGAGCGCGGCGAGGAGCTCATCTTCGCCATCGCCCTCCGCGACAGCGACGCGCTCCGCGGGGCCATCGGCATCCGCCTGGCACCCGTACACGCGCACGGGGAGCTGGGCTACTGGGTGGGCAAGCCGTGGTGGGGCCAGGGACTCGCCACCGAGGCTGCGCGGGGGCTGCTGGACCATGCGTTCGGGACGCTCGGGCTCGCGCGCGTCTGGGCGCAGCACTTCAGCCGCAACCCCGCGTCGGGGCGTGTGATGCAGAAGCTCGGCATGCGGCACGAGGGACACCTGCGCCAGCACTACTGCCGCTTCGGCGAGCGGCTGGACGTGGACGTCTACGGCCTGCTCGCGGAGGAGTGGCCACGGGCGCAGTCTGGACAGTGACGTTCGAAGTGACTCGGCTTCGCCCGCTGCTTCTCCAGCCCCCTCACCCTCACCCTCGCCCTCTCCCAGAGGGAGAGGGGAAGGGGTGGACGAGCACCTGCGACACGTCGTCCTGGTGCCGCAGCGACAGGAGCGCACCGGAGTCGAAGAGGACGCGCAGCTCCGCCGCGCGCCCCTGCTGCTGTGCGTCCACGCCGGTGATGCGCCGGCCCGCAAGCCCGTGCTGCACACCCACGTCCACCAGCGTGTAGCGGAACGCGTCCGCAGGAATCCCCTCCCCCGTGGCATAGGGCGTGCGCGTCGGCCGGAAGAAGAGGATGCCGCCGTCGAAGAAGACGCGGTGCCACGGCCCGTCGAGCAGCTTCAGGTAGAGCGCGTGCGCGGACTCCAGGCGCTCGCCGCGGTACCAGGACTCCTGGACGAGCACGGCCTCGCAGATGTGACCGGTCAGCTCCGGGACGTCGCCATCGACCTCCAGCATGGAGTCCTCTCCGCGGCCAGCGCCGTGGATGCGTCGGGAGAGGAATTCTTGCACGCCCCTGTGCCCGCCCGCAGGACGGACGCCAGCAGGCGACACCCGAATGTCACCGTTCGATGGTCCGCCCCCGCACCTTCAGTGCGCGGCCGTGGTCCCACCCTCCCCGAGGTGCGCCTCGCCGCTCTGCACGAGGGCGCGCCGGGTGAGGACGGGTCCCACCAGCTCGTGCAGCGTCACCATGGCGACGATGAGCACCTCCGCGCTGGGGCCGAAGGTGGGGAAGCTGCGTGCCATCAGGGACGCCAGGCCGAAGGTGACACCCGCCTGGGAGATGAGGCCCATCCACAGCAGCTGCCGCAGCTGCGCGTCCTCCCGCGGGACGAAGCGGCGGCACGACCACCAGAGGGCCCCGGCCCGCAGGGCCACCAGCCCCACCGCGAGCGGCCCCACCACCTTCAGCGCGTCCAGGTGCAGCGTGGCGCCTGCGGCGGCGAAGAAGAGGGCGCAGACGGGCAGCCCCGCGCGCTGGATGGCACGGTGCAGCCGCGCTCCGTCCTCCGGAGAGAGGTTGGAGATGAGCGCGCCGGCGGCCAGGCACAGGAGCAGCGGCGAGAGGTGCAGCCGCACCCCGCCCTCCGCGGCGGCGAAGGCCAGGCCCACCAGGAAGATGGAGAGCTCGCGCCCCACGCGGCGCATGTAGACGAAGACGATGACGCCCAGGAGCGCTCCCACCAGCACCGAGCCGAACAGCTCCCAGCTGATCTCCCCCACCAGCGCCCAAAGCGCGAAGCCTCCGCCCATGGACGCGCGGGTGAGGCCGGCGCAGAAGGCGAAGAGGACCAGCACCACCAGGTCCCCCATGATGACCATGGCCATGAGGAAGTCGGTGAAGCGCCCGCGCGCCGCCGTCTCCTGCACCAGCGCGATGGTGACCGTGGGAGAGAAGGAGACGATGACAGTGGCGATGAGGGAGGAGGCCGCGAGGCGCTGCCCGAGCGTCATCTCCCGGAGGAACTCCACCCACGGACTGACCGCCACCAGCGCGCCGAAGGAGACGACGAAGGTGACGAGCGACACCAGCGTGCACAGGGCCGCCACCTTGCGCCCCACCTGCTGCAGCAGGGTGAGCCGCATCTCGGTGCCCGCGGTGAGCGCAATGAGGCTCACGGCCAGCCCGGACACGAGCGACAGCCCCTTCACGCCCTGCGCGGGAATGAAGCTCAGCGCGTAGGGCCCAACGACGACGCCGATGAGGAGGTAGCCCGTGAGGCGCGGCAGGCCCACCGCGGCGGCCACCTTTCCACCGTAGAGGCCCGCGAGCAGGAGCCCCCCCGCGGCGAGCGCCACCGGCGCCCCCACCTCCCCGCGCAGCAGCTGCACGCCCTGGATGAGGGCGAGCAGGAGGAGCACCAGCAGGAGACGGGGCAGCGCGGCCCTCACGCACGCACCTCTTGCGGCGAGCGCTGGAGCAGGCCCACGTGGAAGCTGTGCGCGGCGAGCGCCTCGTTGAGCACGGCGGCCAGGAGCGACACGTCGAAGAGGAGGTGGCTCGAGGGCCGGGGCACCAGCAGCAGGTACTCGAGCACCACGCACACGGAGAGGCCTCCCTGGCTGACGAGCGCCCAGCCCGCGCGCTTCGGCAGCCCGAGCTCTCCACCCACCCGCTGCGCCAGCGCACCGCCAGCCACCTTGCCGACGAAGCGCACCGCCACGAAGGCCGGGAGGATGGCCCACACCAGCGGCTGCTTCAGCGCGAGCATGGGCCCTGCGAGGAAGAGGAGCAGCAGGTAGACGGGGCGCTCGACGCGCGAGAGCACCTGGTAGATGCGCTGCACGCTGAAGCCCCCCACCACGCACAGGGTGGCGCCGCACGTCACGCCCAGCACCAGCGTGGACAGGCGCAGGTAGGCGGCCGCGCCGGCCACCAGCAGCACCGCGCCGAAGAGGACGGCGATGAGCTCCTCCTCCCCCTCCACCCCGCGTGCGAGGAACGCGAGCAGGAGCCCGCACAGCCCGCCCAGCCCCGCCGCCAGGCCCACCAGGCCCAGGCCCCGGGCGACGTCCCCCACGTCCCCCACGCCTCCCGCGCCGAGCACCAGGGCCACCGCCAGGGCGAGCAGTCCGAACAGGTCATCCAGCACGGCCACGACGGTGATGGCCAGCCCCGCTCTGCGCTCGAGCAGGCCGCCGCGCACGCCGAGGATGCTGAAGTGGGGTGAGGAGATGCTCGCCACCGCGCCGAGCAGCGCCGCCGCGCCGGCCGCCACGATGGGGGGCACGCCGCTGGCGAGCCACAGGGGAAAGAAGAGCGCGCCGGCCACCAGGGTGAAGGTGGTGAGGGAGTGGGCCGCCGCCGCGGCGTAGACGCGCCAGGGGAGCGCGCGCAGGAGGCGTGGGTCCAGGTTGAGCCCCACGAGCACTCCGGCCACGGCGAGCCCGATGGCGAGGAGTGGCCGCATCGTCTCCACCTCGGCGGGCCCGAGGATGTTCAGCACGAGTGGCCCCACGAGCACCCCGAAGACGAGGAAGAGCATCCCGCTCGCGATGAGCTGGGCCAGGCCGAAGAACCGCCCCGCCTGCATCAGCGCGCGGCTGGAGGCCACCATGCTCAGCGCGGCGACGATGAGGAAGAGGAGCAGTGCCTGCATGGGGCCTGTCTTGAGCGACGTCCGCCGCTGAGGGCCCGCCGAGGCTACCCGATGCTGGAGGTGATGACCGGGAAAGCGACGATGCGCCCCGAGGGCGGGTCGTCCGCGCTCATCTCCAGCTGCACGCGGGTGATGAGCCGCTGCACCTCCGCG
>JAKEEX010000727.1 GCA_022616315.1 Myxococcaceae bacterium | reverse complement strand
TCACCGGCAAGCGCCTGACCCGCAGCGAGACCGCGCTCATGCGCCTGCTCGGCCTGCTGCTGTCGGAGGCCGACATGCCGAGGATCGAGAAGGTATTCGAGGACGACCCGGACCCCCTCGCATCGCTGCAATCACGCCCCTGTCGAACAACGGCTTCCTCTGCTCGGTCCCCGGATTCCAGGAGGCGACGCCGGTGTCGCGCTTCGAGCCCTACCAGCTCGAACTCTCCGGCCTGCCCCTCTTCACGGAGATGCCGACGGCGGTCGGGTTCTGCATGTGGATGCGCGGCGAGGCGCTGGCGCAGCTGGGGCTGCTCGACCCGAGGTACGGCCGCGGCTACCACGAGGAGAACGACTGGTGCCAGCGCGCGCGCCAGGCAGGCTACCGCGTGGTCCGCGCCAACCGGGTCTTCGTCTTCCACGAGGGCGAGGCGTCGTTCGCTGGCCAGCGCCGCGTGCTCGACGTCCTCAATCTGCGCCGGCTCGTGCGCCGGTATCCGAGGTACCTGGAGGAGACCGCGGCGTTCGAGCAGCGCGAGGAGGCGCGCGAGGCTGCGGAGTACGTGGCGCGCCAGCTCCGCGCCCTCGAGCCTGCGTCCCAGGGCGATCCACCGAATTCGTGAGGCCCGGGAAGGGGAGGCCGGGGGGCTCGCCCTCCCCAGTGGGCCCCCATGCGAGAGTCTCGTCCCCCGTGAGGATTGTCAGTCGCAAGGGGCCCAGCCCTCGTCGCTCCTTCGCTCGCCGGGCGGGCACCGCCGTCCAGTGGGGGCCTTGGGACTTGACGGCTCGCGCGCTGATGCCCTACGGGTGCACATCGTCCCCATCGAACCCCTATGAACGTCCTCGTCACCGGCGGCTGCGGCTTCATTGGCTCCAACCTCGTGAAGTACCTGCGCCGGCAGCGCCCGGACTGGAAGGTGGTCAACCTCGACAAGCTGACGTACGCGGGCAACCTCGAGACACTGGCGGACCTGGAGGGGGACTCGCAGCACGTCTTCGTGCGCGGGGACGTGGGCAACCGGGAACTTGTGGAGTTCGTCCTGCGCCAGCACCGCATCGACGCGGTGATGCACCTGGCGGCCGAGAGCCACGTGGACCGCTCCATCCTGGGCCCCGAGGTGTTCATCCAGACGAACGTGCTGGGCACCCAGCAGCTGCTGGAGGCCAGCAAGGCCGCCGGCATCAAGCGCTTCCTCATGGTGTCCACCGACGAGGTGTACGGAAGCCTCGGGCCCACGGGCTACTTCACCGAGACGTCGCCCATTCAGCCCTCCAGCCCGTACTCGTCGTCAAAGGCTTCGTCGGACCTGGTGGCGCTCGCCTACCACCACACCTTCGGGATGGACGTCGTCGTCACCCGCTGCAGCAACAACTACGGGCGCTACCAGTTCCCCGAGAAGCTCATCCCCCTCATGACGGTGAACGCCCTGCACGACCGGCCGCTGCCCGTCTACGGAGATGGCCAGAACGTGCGCGACTGGCTGCACGTGGAGGACCACTGCCAGGCGCTGCTGCTCGCGCTGGAGAAGGGGCGCGCAGGCGAGGTGTACAACATCGGGGGAGGGGCCGAGCGCCGCAACATCGAGATTGTGCGCGGCATCCTCCAGCTGACCGGCAAGCCCGAGACGCTCATCAAGTACGTGCAGGACCGTCCGGGCCACGACCGCCGCTACGCCATCGACCCTGCGAAGATTCGCGAGGAGCTCGGCTGGACACCCGCGCACACCTTCGAGCAAGGCCTCGAGGACACCGTGCGCTGGTACGTGGACAACCGCACCTGGTGGGAGCGCGTGATGAGCGGCGCCTACCGCCAGTACTTCGAGACCCAGTACAAGGCCCGCCTGGCGGCCTGAGAGTGGCCATGCGATTCGTCGTCACTGGAGCCAACGGATTGGTCGGCAGCCGCCTCTGCGCGCAGCTGACCGCCGCCGGCCATAGCGTCGTGGGCCTGGGGCGTGGACCCCGCAGGACGGAGGGTGGCCACACCTACACCACGTGTGACCTCACTCACGGGGCGGAGGTTGCCGAAGCCATCGCCACCGCAAGACCCGAGGTGGTCCTGCACCCGGCGTCCATGACGAATGTGGACGGATGTGAGAAGGACCCGACCGGAGCCTGGGCCGGGAACGTGGAGGCCACCGTGCACGTCGCCAAGGCAGCGACGGCGGCTGGTGCGCACCTCGTTCACGTGTCCACCGACTACGTCTACGACGGCGACCACGGCCCCTACTCCGAGGAAGCCCTGCCGAACCCGCGCGGCGTCTATGCGACGACGAAGGCCGTGGCTGAGCAGGCGGCGCGCACCTTCGCCCCCGGCTGTGCGATCGCGCGCACCGCCATCGTGTACGGCTGGCCCGCAGCGGCGAACCTGAACTTCGGCGCCTGGCTGGTGACGGCGTTCGGGGCAGGACAGCAGGTGAAGCTCTTCGAGGACCAGTGGGTCAGCCCAAGCCTCGCCGACAACGTGGCGGCCATGCTCATTGAGCTCGGCGAGCGCCGCCTCGGCGGGGTGTGGCACACCGCGGGGGCAGAGGTCATCGACCGTGTCACCTTCGGGCGCAGGCTGGCTCGGGTCTTCGGCTTCGACGAGGGCCTCATCGTCCCCACCCGAATGGCAGAGCTGAAGTTGCCGAGCCCGCGCCCGCTCAAGAGCGGCCTCCTGACCGGCAAGGTGCAGGCGCAGCTGCGCACCCGGCCGCTCAGCATCGACGAGCAGCTGTCCACCTTCCATGCCCACTGGCAGCGCGCCAAGGCGGCCTGAAACCACGGCCGGTAATGCCGCCGTAAAGACTCTGGGGGAAAAGCACCATGAAGGGAATCATCCTCGCCGGTGGCTCGGGCACACGCCTGTATCCGCTGACTCGCGTCGTCAGCAAGCAGCTGCTGCCCGTCTACGACAAGCCGATGATTTACTACCCGCTCAGCACGCTGATGCTGGCGGGCATCCGCGACATCCTCATCATCTCCACGCCGAGCGACCTGCCACGCTTCGAGGAGCTGCTCGGAGATGGGGCGCACTGGGGGCTCAATCTCTCCTACGCCGTTCAGCCGAAGCCCGAGGGGCTGGCGCAGGCCTTCATCATCGGCCGCAAGTTCGTCGGCCAGGCCAGCGTGTCGCTCGTTCTCGGCGACAACATCTTCTACGGCCACGGCCTCACCGAGCAGCTGCAGCGCTCGGCGAAGTCGAAGGAGGGGGCCACCGTCTTCGGCTACTACGTGAACGACCCGGAGCGGTACGGCGTGGTGGAGCTGGACGGCGCGCAGCGTGCCCTCTCCATCGAGGAGAAGCCGGCCGTTCCGAAGTCCAACTATGCCGTCACCGGGTTGTACTTTTACGACAACCAGGTGCTCGACATCGCCGCGAACATGAAGCCCTCCAAGCGGGGAGAGCTGGAGATTACCGACGTCAACGTCGAGTACCTCAAGCGCGGCCAGCTGCGGGTGGAGTTGATGGGGCGCGGCTATGCATGGCTCGACACCGGCACGCACGAGTCGCTGATGGAGGCCTCCACCTTCATCGAAATCATCGAAAGGCGTCAGGGCCTGAAGGTGGCCTGCCCGGAGGAGATTGCGTACCGCATGGGCTACGTCGACGCGCGGCAGGTGTTGCGACTGGCCGAGCCCATGCGCAAGAACGAGTACGGCCAGTACCTCATCCGCCTGGTGGAGACCGGAGGAGCGCGGACATGAAGGTGACGGAGACATCGCTCCCGGGCGTGCTGCTCATCGAGCCGAAGGTCTTCGGTGACGCGCGTGGCTTCTTTCTGGAGACGTTCCAGGCCACGCGCTACGCCGAGGCCGGCATCCGCCTGCCCTTCGTCCAGGACAACCTGTCCCGCTCGACGAAGGGCACGCTGAGGGGCCTGCACTTCCAGGAGCCGCACGCGCAAGGCAAGCTGGTGCAGGTGCTGGCCGGCGCCGTGTGGGACGTGGCGGTGGACGTACGTCGCGGCTCACCCCATTTCGGCAAGTGGGTGGGCGTGGAGCTGAGCGCGGACAACCGTCATCAGCTCTGGGTGCCGCCCGGCTTCGCTCATGGTTTCTGCGTGCTGACCGAGACCGCCGACTTCCTCTACAAGTGCACGGAGTTCTACGCGCCACAGGCGGACCGGGGCGTCCTCTGGAACGACCCCGACCTGGCCATCGCCTGGCCAGTTGCGGAGCCGCTGCTGTCGCCGAAGGACGCCCAGCTTCCGCGCCTCAAGGATGCCCCCTTGCTGCCGACGTATGCGCCTCCGGCAGGGACATCCGGGGATGCCAGGGGCGCATTGGGACATCCTCCTGTCCGAAGCGTGCCGCCCGCCCATGAGCCAACCTGATGCGGGTCTTGCCGAGCCACGCAGGGCCCTGACGCTCGTCGTCGGCCTCGATGGAACGCTGGTCCACACGGACACCCACTACGAGGCGCTCCTCGTCCTGCTGAAGCGTGCCCCGTGGCTCGTGCTCCTCGTCCCGCTGTGGCTGCTGAAGGGCAGGGCACACCTCAAGGCTGAGATCTCCCGCAGGGTGGAGCTCGATGCCGCGTACCTGCCGTACAACGCGGAGCTCCTCGCCTATCTTCGCGCAGAGGGGGCGCGGGGGCGGAGGTTGGTGCTCGCAACGAGCGCCGACCAGCGCATCGCGAACGCCGTGGCGGAGCACCTCGCGCTCTTCAGCGAAGTGCACGCGAGCGACGGGCGCACCCACCTGTCCGGAGCGCGCAAGCTCGCCCGGCTCAAGGAGTGCCTGGGGACGTCCTTCGCGTATGCCGGCAACAGAGGCGAAGACCTCCTGGTCTGGAAGGACGCGCACGAGGCACTCCTGGTGGGTGCCGCACGGGGGGTGCAGCGCCGCTGCGCTGCGCTCGGCCGTCCGGTGCGCACCTTCGACGGCCCCAGGGCGGGTTGGCAGGCGTGGCTCAAGGCGCTGCGCATGCACCAGTGGGCCAAGAACCTCCTCGTGTTCGTTCCACTCCTGGCGGCCCACCGCGGGCTGGAGCTTGGCCTCGTCGGGCGGGCGTTCCTGGGGTTCATCGCCTTCTGTTTCTGCGCCTCCAGCGTCTATCTCCTCAATGACCTGCTGGACCTGCCCTCCGACAGGCGGCACCCAACCAAGCGCCTCCGTCCCTTTGCATCCGGGACGCTGCCCCTCGAGGCGGGTCTCGTCCTGGCCCCGCTGCTCGCGGGCGCCGGCGCGGCGCTGACCCTCCTCCTTCCACCGGCCTTCGGTGCGGCGCTCGGCGCCTACTACGCCATCACGCTCGCCTACTCCTTCCACCTCAAGCAGGTGGCGGTTCTCGACGTGCTGGTGCTCGCCGGGCTCTACACCGTGCGTATCCTGGCCGGCGCTCTGGCCGTGGGCGTGCCGACCTCCAGCTGGCTGTTGAGCTTCGCCATGTTCCTCTTCCTCTCGCTTGCGCTGGTCAAGCGGGTGTCGGAGGTCCGCCGGCTGAGGCTGGCCAGCCAGGATGTGGTGCACGGCCGCGGCTACGGTGGCGGAGACTACGAGGTGCTGGTGAGCCTCGGGACTGCGGCGGGCTATGTCGCCGCAGTGGTCCTCTCGCTCTACATCAACAGTGACACCGTCAGCCGTCTCTACGTGCATCCCGAGCGGCTGTGGCTCCTCTGCCCGGTGCTCCTGTATTGGGTGAGCCGCATCTGGCTGCTCGCGCACCGGGGGAAGGTCGACGAGGACCCGCTGGTGTTCGCCATGCGCGATCCGGTGAGCTTCGGGATGGGAGTCCTCGCTGCGTCCATCCTCTATTCTGCCGCTTGAGGGTTTGGCACCCTCAGCGCGCCTGCTTGCGCGCCGGGCGTGACGTCCGCTGCGCGGCGGGGGAGGGCGGTTGCTCGCGCGCTGCCGTCTGCGCAGCTCGGAGCTGCTCCACCTCCTGCTGCAGTCGCTGAACCTCCGCGGACAGGTGGGCGTAGCCATCCCGCACGTGGCCGTTGAACGTGCGCTGACGCGCGAGTGCCTCGTTGATGAACACCTGGCACGTCTTGCGGAAGGCCCACTTCGCCACCAGGACGAGCTGGCCCACGCCTCCGCGATGGGTCTCCAGTGGCAGTCCGCGCGTGGCGTCCGCGTTCTCCTCGAGTGCCCGCAGCGTGAAGCGCCACGGGTCCACGGGCGCCTCCACGCCTTCCTCGACCTCGGCGCGTGACTCGTCCCGCGTGAGGCCGCGCTGCCGCAGCCGCTCCTCGATGCGCTCCAGCAGCTCGCGCGCGGGGATGTCCCGTCCCAAGAGCTTCATGACTTCCTTCCTCCCCAGAGCTTCTCGAGCTCCTCGCGGTACGCGTCCATGACGCGCTCCCAGGTGTGCTGTCGTGCGAAGGCGCGCCCCTTCTTGCCGAAGACATCGCGCAGCTCTCCGGCGCGCCGGACCGCGTCTACGAAGGAGTCCGCGTCCGTGTAGGCGATGCCCGCGCCACTCCGCGCCGCCTGGCCCGCGAGTACCTCCGAGCGCCCATTGACGATGGCGGGCGTCCCCTGCGCGAAGGCCTCCAGCGTCAACAGCGAGAGACTCTCGTACTGGCTGGGGACCACCGCCGCGAGGGCTCCGGCCAGCGCGTCGTGCTTGTCCTCGTCACTGATGCGCCCGAGATAGCGCACGCCGTCTCCCTTCAGCTCCATGGCCTTCGTTCCGGCCAGCAGGAGCTGGGGGGCGTCGTGAAAGCGTGCGCGGAGGCGGGCGTGGTGCTTGAGCAGCTCGGGGATGCCCTTGCCCGGCTCGAGCCGTCCCACGTAGAGCAGGTAGGGCTCCGTGAAACCGTACTTCTCGCGGAACCGGCGCTCGCGTCCCTCATGGGCATCCACGCCCACGCCCACCACACGTCCACGCGCAGCGTGTGGGAAACGACGACGGATGAGCGTCTCCTCCTCGGGCGTGTTGCAGAGCAGTGCGCGCGGGGAGGTGAACACCTCGTCGTAGATGCGGAAGCGCAGGGGCGGCTCGTCGTGTGCCGTGGGGACGAGCAGGGATTTTCTCGCCACGAGCGGAAGCCCCAGGACGGTCGGCGCGTAGAGGTAGGTGAAGAAGACGAAGGCGTCGTAGCCGTCTGCCTCCTCGGCCAGATGACGTAGCAGGCCCGGCGCGTCCGGTCCCTGCGCGGCCACCCATTGCTCCTCACTCACGCGGGGCTGCGGGGCCGCGAAGAGCTCGCGGCTCAGGGCGTTGAAGCGCCGCATTGTTCTCGTCCGCACCGAGGGGAAACGAAGCACCCGCACGCGACCCACGCGTTCCTCACCCGGCGGGAACGTGTTGGCCCAGGTGAGATGGTCTGAGGCACAGGTGGTGAGGACCGTGAGGTCCACCTCCCTGGCCAGCCGCTCGGCGATCCATTGCGCGTGCCGCTCGGCGCCTCCGCCCACGTCTCCGTAGCGCTGCACCACCAGCGCCACCTTGCGCTTCCCCCGTGTCCGACGTCCTGGCGTCTTCGAGGGGAGCAGGTGCGCGAGCGCCTCTTGGAGCCGCACTTGCGCGGACTCTGCAGAGAGCTCCCGTACCCTGCGCGCCTGGCCCGCGAGCACGCGCTCCCGGAGCGTGCCGTCCACGTGAAGTTGGTGTACCAGTTCGGCGAGGAAGGCGAAGCGTTTCTCGGTGAAGGCCACGCCCGCGCCGCCGAGCGTCTCGGGCACTGCCGCCGCGGCGAAGGCAAGCACCGGTACACCCGCGGCCATGGCCTCGAGGAGAGGCACACCGAAGCCCTCGTGCTCGCTCATGGACACGAAGAGCGTGGCCGCCCGGTACACCGCGACGAGCTGCGCGTGGCTCACGCGACCGAGCAGCTCCACGTTGGGCAGGGAGCGGGCGCGCTGGAGGACCTCGCGGACGTATGGGGCTCCGGCGTCGTAGCCGCCGACCAGCGCCAGGCGTGCATCGGGGCGGAGGCGGAGGTGCTCTGCGTGCAGTGCGAGCACGTCCTCGAAGCGCTTGTGGGGGAGGATGCGGCTGACCGCGACAAGGAGCGGGGTGGGGGGACGGAGTGCGGACTGTGGTTGCACAGCCCCCTCACCCTTTCCCTCTCCCAGGGGGAGAGGGGAGTGGGGCCTTAGGCGACCCAGGAGCTTCGGGTCCGCCATGTCCTCGCCGAAGCGCTCGGGCTCCACGAAGAGCGGTACCGTGTGCACGTTGCGGAAGCCGGATGCACGTAGCTCTGCGGAGTTGTAGTCCGACACTCCGATGGCCACGTCCGCGAAGGGGGCCATCGCGGCCAGCTGGGCCCGTCCGGCCACCAGCGCCTCTTCCATCCGCGTGCCCGCGAAGTACCGCGCGGGCGTGACGTTGTGGAACACGAGCCCGCGCCGACACGGCAGGTGCATCCACTCCCCGGCGAGGTGCGAGGCGATGCCGTGGTGGTAGAGCACCAGGTCCCCGGGCTCCGGCCGCAGCGCCCGCGCGGGACGGGCCAGGACGTCGAGCGTGGGCTCGACCTCTCCGGCGTAGATGTGGCCCACCTGGCCCATCCGCCGGAGCAAGAGCTGGAAATGCAGGGCCGCCTGGCCCGTGGCGTCTCCGGACTTGAAGCTCGGGATGAGCTGATG
>JAKEEX010000726.1 GCA_022616315.1 Myxococcaceae bacterium | reverse complement strand
GAGCTCCTGCAGGGCAACGATGCGCTCGGCCGACAGCACGCGCTCGAGAGGCGGCAGCTTCCCCGCGGTGGTCTGCCGGACGATCTGCACCTCCGCTTCATGTTCCTCGCGGACGGGTAGCCCACGTCCACGAGGAACATGAAGCGGTCCAGCTGGGCCTCGGGCAGCGGGTAGGTGCCCTCCTGCTCGATGGGGTTCTGCGTGGCGAAGACGAGGAAGGGGGGCTCGAGCGGATAGGTGCGTCCGCCGGCCGTCACCTTCTGCTCCTGCATGGCCTGCAGCAGCGCCGCCTGGGTCTTGGGCGGGGTGCGGTTCACCTCGTCCGCGAGGACGATGTTCGCGAAGAGGGGCCCCTTGAGGAAGCGGAACTCGCGCCGCCCGCTCAGCCGGTCCTCCTCCAGGATGTCCGTGCCGGTGATGTCGCTCGGCATCAGGTCCGGGGTGAACTGGACGCGGTTGAAGCTGAGGTTGAGGACCTCGGCCAGGGTGGAGATGAGCAGCGTCTTGGCCAGGCCGGGCACGCCGACGAAGAGGCAGTGGCCCCGGGCGAAGAGCGCGGTCAGGAGGTGGTCCACCACGTCGTGCTGGCCGACGACGCGCTTCTCGATCTGCGAGACGATCTGCTTCCGGGCCTGGGCCAGCTCCTCCACTGCCCGGAGGTCGTCGCCGGAGGGAGG
The DNA here is from genome assembly GCA_022616315.1 of Myxococcaceae bacterium. GTDB lineage: Bacteria > Myxococcota > Myxococcia > Myxococcales > Myxococcaceae > JAKEEX01. Next base: position 12,482 of record JAKEEX010000726.1, on the reverse strand, counting down.
AGCGACGGTGTCCATCGGGCTGCGCATCGCGATGTCCATAAGGGGGAGTCTCTAATCGGTCCCCCCCGGACACTACCAGCGGCTTGGAGGAGGGAAGGGTGAAGCCCGGACGAAACCGGACGCCCGCCTGCCTATTCCCGTCTCCCAAACACCCCTCTCCCCGGGCTCACACCAGGGCGGCAACCTGCCTGCCTGCTGGCGTGCGACAGAGGCGAGAGACCGTGTCCAGCAGCTCGTCCAGGTCCACGGGCTTGCGGAGCACCGCGTCGACCGGATGTGGCACCTGGAGGTGGAGTGAGGCGGAGAGGACGATGACGGGAACCGCCAACCACGCGGGCTCCTGACGCAGGTGCTCGAGGAAGGTGGCGCCGTCCATGACGGGCATCATCAGGTCCAGCAGGATGAGATTGGGCGGAGCGTGGCGGCCCATCAGCTCCAGAGCCTGCTGGCCGTTGACGGCGCACCGTGCACGGCAGCCCGCCTCCTCGAGCAGCTCACAGAGGAGCTCCCGGATGTCCGGGTCATCCTCGATGACGAGCACGTCGGTCGCTGGCTCCTTCGTCTCGGTGATGGGGTGCATGGTGGAGTGTGAGTGTGAGAGCAAACGGCGCGGACGCAAATTCCTCGCCGGACGGCCCAGGTGACTTGCGCACCAAAGGCCCGCAGCTGCTGCGGGGTTGTTCGCGCCCGCCCACAACCCCACCTGAGGAGGGAGAACCCACCAGAGGATGAGGGGAACGATCATGGCGGACGTCAGCAGGTACGACCTACCGGAGGCGAGCGAACAGGAGAAGCGCCGCGCGGACATCGGCGACCGCCTCAACGCCGAAGTGGACGAGAGCGAGCGCGGCCAGAACTTCGCGCCGAGGCGTGGAGAGGACGTTCGCGACAACGTCCCCGGACGGTACGCGGCGCAGGGTAACTCGAAGTGGGGCCGCGGCGAGCCAGGTGCGGACGCCGTGCGCAAGGCGGCGGAGGAGGAGCTGCGCGAGCAGGCCAGCAAGCGTGCCGAGGAAAAGGCTGGGGACACCAGGAAGTGAGGGGCCGTCACCGCGCCTCCTCGCCGTGCTGCCTCGAGCCGTAGGGGCACCCAACGCACATCCACGGAAGCGACGTCAGGAACGACCTCCGGAACGTCCCTGTTCGTGAGGCTCGCGCGGGCACCTCCAGACGCCCGCGCGGCCTTGCATGTCCCGCCGCCTCCTTCCGCACGTCCTCCTCGTTGCACTCGCCGGCTGCGCGCACGCGCCCGTCCGGACCCCGCACCCTGCGCCGGAGCGCGAGGCCGAGGGACGACAGCCCGCGACGTTCCGTGTGCTGACCCTCAACACCGCGCACGGGACCGTGGTGCCCCAGCTCGGAGCGTTCATCGCGCGCGAGACGGTGGCGCAGAACCTCGTCGCCATCGGGCGGGTGCTCGAGCGTGAGCAGGCGGACGTCGTGGCGCTCCAGGAAGTGCACCGTGGGACGGGGGCGCTCGGGCTGGACCACGCAGCGCGGATTGCGGAGGTGGCGCGCTACCCGCACCATTTCTTCGGGGAGCACCTGCCCGCACGTGCGGAGAAGCCGGCGCACGGCACCGCGCTGCTCTCGACACTCCAGCTCACCGCGCCCGCCTCGCACACCTTCGGACTCCAGCCGGACGACGACAAGGGCTACGTGCTGGCCACCGTGGCACCGCCGGAGCTCGGCGGCGTGGAGGTGGACGTCGTGTCCGTGCACCTCGACCCGTACAGCGACGCCAAGCGCATCCGGCAGATGGACGCCATGGTCCGCGCGCTCTCCTCTCGCGGACGCCCGCTGGTGGTGATGGGCGACTTCAACACCGGTTGGGGGCGCGAGGGCGGCGTGCACCGGCTCGCGCGGAGACTGAAGCTGCGCACATACCGACCCACGTGGGGCGAGCGGACCTTCCCGGTCCTCCTCCCCATCAGCCGCATGGACTGGATCCTCATCTCGCCGGAGCTGCGCTTCCTCGGCTATCGCACCCTCCGCGATGGTGTGACGGACCACTGCGGCGTGGTGGCGGAGCTCGGTCTCGTGCCGGGCGCCGTCCTCCGGCAGCGAATCGGGAATCCCGTGCTGCCCTCTGCCGCATCCCGCTGACCGCCCCCTGTAACACTGGGAGAGGAACAGGGTGAGGGGAAGCTGCTTCCACGGGTCAGGACATGTGGATATCGTCATGTCCCCATGTCCGCGATTGCTTCCCTCGACGTGCGTCCGCTCAGTCGCCTCATGAAGGCACTGGGTGACGAGACGCGCCTGCGCATGGTCGCGCTGCTCTCCCACGGCGAGCTGTGCGTCTGCCACCTGGAGAAGGCGCTCGGTCTCACACAGTCCAACACGTCGCGGCAGCTCACCGTCCTCAAGGCAGCCGGCGTCGTCGAGCCACGCCGCGAGGGCAGCTGGGTGTTCTACCGGCTCGCCCCGCAGCTGGATGAGCTGACGAAGAGCCAGCTTCGTGCCCTCGTCAACGCGTTCGGCAAGCGCGAGGTGCTGCGCCGGGACGTCGAGCGACTCCTCAGGGCGAAGGGACCAGCGTCATGCAAGTGAACGTTCCCACCCTGTCGCGCCGCCTCGCCGCAGAGGCTGTCGGGACGGCGTTCCTCCTGGCCACCGTCGTGGGCTCCGGCATCATGGCCGAAAGGCTTGCGGGCAGCAGCGTGGGCCTGGCCCTGCTGGCCAACACCGTGGCCACCGGCGCTGGCCTCGTCAGCCTCATCCTGGCTTTCGGTCCGGTCTCGGGTGCCCACTTCAACCCCGCCGTCACCCTCGCGGACGCGGCCGTGGGCGGGCTGCCCTGGCGGGAGGTGCCCGGCTACATCACCGCCCAGCTGGCGGGGGCCTTCGCGGGCGTCGCGGCGGCGCACGGCATGTTCGAGGAGGCGCTCTTCAGCGCCTCGACGCATGTGCGCTCCGGCGGGGCGCAGGCCTTCAGCGAGGCAATCGCAACCTTCGGACTCCTTTCGGTCATCTGGGGTGTGTCGCGGCGGCGCTCGGAGGCCGTCCCCTTCGCCGTCGGTGCGTACATCACTGCCGCGTACTGGTTCACGTCCTCCACGTCCTTCGCCAATCCCGCCGTGACGCTCGCGCGCGCCGCATCGGACACCTTCGCGGGCATCCGGCCTGAGGACACCCCGGGCTTCATCCTCGCGCAGCTCGTCGGGGCGGCGGCGGCCACGGCCCTCTTCCGCTGGCTGGTTCCCGCCCTGCCCGAGCGCGCGGCCGAGGTCGTCGTCCCTCACCCATCGACTGCCACTGGAGAGTCCCGATGAAGACCATCATCTTCGCCTGCGTCCACAACGCCGGCCGCTCACAGATGGCCGCTGCCTTCTTCAACGCGATGGCCAACCCGGAAGCAGCCCGGGGAATCTCCGCAGGCACGCAGCCGGGTGAGCGCGTCCACCCCGAGGTGCTGGAGGCCATGCGCGAGGTGGGCATTGACCTCTCCGGGGCGAAACCCCAGAAGCTGACGGACGAACTCGCCGCCGGCGCAGCCCTCCTCATCACCATGGGCTGCGGGGACGCGTGCCCCGTCGTGCCGGGAGCGCGCCGCGATGACTGGCCGCTTCAGGACCCGAAGGGACAGTCCCTTGAGCAGGTCCGGAAGATTCGCGACGAGGTGAAGGAGCGCATCCGGAGACTGCTCGCCGAGGAAGGCTGGTAGTGTCTCCGCCCGACGGTTTCCTCTTCGAAGGGCTGAAGCCCGGAGGCGCGTGATGTCGTCCGAGCCCAACCACGTCAGCGGCGCGGAGCTCCGGCCTGCGCGAGCGGCAGACCGGCCGAAGGTGGAGGCGCTCCTCGTGGCCAGCGGGTTGCCACTCGACGGTCTCGAAGAGCACTTCGAGAACTTCGTCGTGGCCCTGGCCGGCGACGAGCTCGTCGGGGCGGCAGGGCTCGAATGCCATGGCCAGGATGCCCTGCTCCGGTCGGTCGTGGTGGCTCCTCACGCACGGAAACTCGGCCTGGGCGTGCGGCTGACGGAGGTGTTGGTGGTCAGGGCAGGGCAGCTGGGTCTTCGGACCATCAGCCTGCTCACCACGACGGCGGAGCCGTTCTTCGCCCGGCGGGGCTTCCGGCGTGTCACCTGGGAAGAGCTTCCGGAGTCTCTCGGCAACTCGCGAGAGCTCTCGGGCGCATGTCCCCGCTCCGCAGCCGCGATGCGGTATGACCTCGGCACAGGACGGCCTGGCTGACCGTCAACAGCTCTGCGACGGCGTGAGTGAGGTCGAGGGACGCCCGTCGCACGGGAGGTGCGCATGGCCACGCGCGACGCGCAACCTGATGTCCTGGTCGTCGGCGCTGGCCCCACCGGCCTCACGCTCGCCGCTCAGCTCCGCGCGTTCGGCGCGACGGTCCGGATCGTCGACCGCCAGCTGGACCGTGTGCACGAGTCGCGTGCGCTCGCGATCCAACCGCGAACGCTCGAGGTCCTGAGGGGGCTGGGCGTCTCCAGGACGCTGGTCGAGAGAGGCAATGATGCCGTCCAGCTCCGGATGCACTTCGGCGAGCGCGTGGTGCGGGCCCGGCTCTTCGACGTCGGAGTCGAGGACACCGAATACCCATTCCTGCTCTTCCTCTCGCAGGCTGAAACCGAGGCGGTGCTGAGCGAGCATCTGTCGGAGCGGGGCGTCGCCGTCGAGCGGGGCGTGGAGCTGGTTTCCTTCTCCGCCGGCGAGGAGGAGGTCACCTGCACGCTCCGCCATCGCGACGGGACGACGGAGCACGTGCGCTCGAGGTACCTCGTCGGCTGTGACGGTGTCACAAGCACGGTCCGCCAAGGCGCAGGAATCCCGTTCGAGGGTGGCGCGTACCCGCAGACGTTCGTGCTCGGCGACCTGGAGGTGGACGGCGACCTGGAGCGCGACGCCGCACACGCCTTCGTGGGTGCGCCCGGCATGCTGCTCTTCTTCCCGCTCGGGCGGCCAGCGACGTGGCGCGTGCTGGGCATGGAGCCGACGGTGGCCGGCTCCGTCGCGGACGAGCAGGAGAGGCAGACGCTCACGCTCGAGAAGCTCCAGGCCATCTCGGACGCCTTCACGGGCGGAAAGCTGCGGCTGCGCGACCCGGTCTGGATGACGTACTTCCGGCTCCATCACCGGCAGGCCGCGCGCTACTGCGCAGGTCGTGTCTTCCTCGCTGGCGACGCTGCCCACGTCCACAGCCCCGCGGGTGCACAGGGGATGAACACGGGCATCCAGGACGCGTGGAACCTGGGGTGGAAGCTGGCCCTGGTCGTCAGGGGCATTGCCGACGAAGCGCTCCTCGACTCCTACGAGGCCGAGCGCTGGCCCATCGGCCGCTTCGTGCTGCGCTTCACCGACCGCGCCACCGCCATCGCCACCTCGGACAGCGGGCTCGTCCGCCTGCTTCGCACGCAGGTCGCACCACGGCTGGCGCCCCTTGTGCTGCGCATCACTCGCGGAAGAGCCTATGGCTTCCGCGTCCTCTCACAGCTCGGCATCCGATACCCGCGCAGCCAGCTCGTCCAGGAGGGGAGGCCCGCGCTGCGCCGGGGGCCCAGGGCGGGGGCTCGGCTCCCCGACGCTCGGATCGCCCGGGATGGACAGGACTGCTGGCTGCAGGAGGCCCTGGCCGCGCCGACGTTCCACCTCCTCCTCTGTGGGCCGGCCAGCCAGTGGGACAGTGGGAGGTTGGTCGCCATCCGCGAGCGCTATTCCAACCTGGTGGAGGTGCACCGACTGGCCCGCGAAGGCACGCCGGGCGTCCTGAACGACGTCGAGGGCACTGCCTTCGCGCGGCTCGGCGTGGAGCAGTCAGCGCAGTATCTCGTGAGGCCCGACGGCCACATCGGCTTCCGGTGCGGTGGCACGGACCTGGGAGGCGTCGAGCGCGCCCTGGAACGCTGGCTTCCCGGCATGCGCCGGAGCTGAGCGCTTCAGCGTGACACCGTCCTCTCCGCGTGCCGCCAGCCGGGGAGCACGAGCTCCTCGATGCCCGTCTCTTCGTCCTGCGCGAGCTGCTCGCGGAGCTTCAGTGGTGCGCCGACCACGACGTCACTCCCCCTGAGCGTCGCTCACGGACATGTGACACATGACATCGGCCACGCGCACTACCCTCTCTCGTCGCACGCTCTCGAGAGGCCCCATGCGCCCAGTCTCCTTCCGCGCCACCCTTCTGCTTCTCCTGGCCGCCGTCCTCGGAGCTGGCTGTGGAGGCGGCGAGCGGCCGCCTTCCAACAGACTCCCTGCGCTCGGAGGGGTGAGCGCACTCCCGGAGAGCGTGTCGTCGGGGAGCACCGTGTCCCTCGAGGCCACGGCGTCGGACGCCGACGGGGACGAGCTCACCTACACCTGGACGCAGGAGCCTGCCTCGCCCGCGGGCAGCTTCAGCGACCCTGCGGCGCGCGCTCCCACCTGGACCGCGCCGACGGTGAGCGCCTCTCAGCGCTTCACCCTCGAGGTGGCAGTCTCCGACGGCCACGGCGGCAGCGCGACAGGGCGGACCACGGTGGACGTGTCGCCGCCCGCGCCCGGCAACCGCGCGCCCACCCTGAGCGCCGGCCCCTCCGCCGCGCCCAGCCCCGCGCAGGAGCAGCAGTCCGTGGCGCTCTCCGTGACGGCCACGGACCCGGACGGGGACGCGCTCACCTACGCGTGGACCCAGCTGGACCCCGCCACCCCGACCGGCTCCTTCAGCAGCACCTCGGTGGCCAACCCCACCTGGACGGCTCCGGACGTCAGTGCGAACACCTCCTTCACCCTGCGCGTCAGCATCACCGATGGAAAGGGCGACAGCGTGCAGGGCACGCTGAGCCTCGTGGGTGGAGGCGGCGCTCGAAGCGACGGGCACCGCCACGCTGCGCCGCCGCCGGCTCCCGGCCGAGCAGGTGGTGTGGCTGGTGCGTAGCTCCTCGCCGCTGAACCGCGCCCGGCCCTGCCACGAACGCCTCGGGCCGACCAGACGGGTCACGGCGAGGAGCTACTAAAGGTCTCCGCGCGCACGCCGTCTGCAGCCGGCCAGACCGCCGCCGGCCAGCCCTGAACCCGGTCGCATACGCACGTGCTTGCATTCGGCAGGCACACATGTTTGCCATCGGCCCCGAAATGCGAGCGCACGAGACGATATCGGGTCGGGTGGCCGGTGCGGGTGCCGCGCCCGCGGTGCTCATGTTTTGCCGGATCTTCGTGAGAGGGGGGCTCCTCTCCGACTCCGTCATCCCTCTTCGGGTCAGGCGGGGGCCTCTGTCCCCCGATGCCAGACGCAACCGGAGAACAGGGCGGCGAAGGTGAGCGACCGCAGCGATGCCTCAGCGCACCCAGGGTTGTTCCAGGGCCGCGCTGCGCTCCTGGAGGTGGCGCTGCTCTTCCTGCGCCTGGGCTTCACGGCCTTCGGCGGTCCCGCGGCTCACATCGCGATGATGGAGGACGAGGTCGTGCGCCGCCGCCGGTGGGTGACGCGCGAGGAGTTCCTCGACCTGCTCGGCGCGACGAATCTCATCCCCGGTCCCAACTCCACGGAGCTGGCCATCCACCTGGGGCACCGACGCGCCGGGTGGCCCGGGCTGGTCGTCGCTGGAGCCTGCTTCATCCTCCCGGCGACGTTCATCGTCGGGGCGATCGCCTGGGCGTACGTGCGCTTCGGCAGCCGGCCACAGGGGGAGGCGCTGCTCTACGGCGTGAAGCCGGTCATCATCGCGGTGGTGCTCCAGGCGCTCTGGGGGCTGGCGCGCTCCGCAGTGAAGACGCGGCTGCTGGGCGCGGTGGCGGTCGCGGCGGTGGTCGCCAGCATCTTCGGAGTGAACGAGCTCCTGGTCCTCGCGTGCGCCGGAGCGGCCATGGCTCTGTGGCGGGGAACGACGCGTGCAGTGCTGCGAGGCGGGCAGAAGGCGGCGTCCACCGTGCTCGTCGCAGGTGCCCCGGCTGCATGGCACTTGTCCGTGTTTGCACCAGCCGCCGCCTCGTTCAGCCTCGCGAAGCTCTTCCTCTTCTTCGCGAAGGTCGGCTCCGTCCTCTACGGGAGCGGATACGTCCTGCTCGCGTTCCTGCGGGCGGACCTGGTGGAGCGGTGGGGCTGGCTGACGGAAGGACAGCTGCTGGACGCGGTGGCGGTGGGGCAGGTGACGCCCGGCCCCGTGTTCACCACGGCCACCTTCATTGGCTACGTCCTCGGTGGGCCTTCGGGCGCAGCGGTGGCCACGGTCGGCATCTTCCTGCCCGCGTTCGTCTTCGTCGCCCTGAGCGGGCCTCTCATTCCGCGCATCCGCCGCTCGGCGGTGGCAGGCGCGTTCCTCGACGGCGTCAACGTGGCCTCGCTCGCGCTCATGGCGGTGGTGACGTGGGAGCTCGGGCGTGGCGCGCTCGTGGACGCGTGGACGGTGGGGCTGGCCGCGCTGAGTGCGGTCCTGCTGCTGCGCTTCCGCGTCAACTCGGCCTGGCTGGTGCTGGGCGGAGGCGCGCTGGGGCTCCTCCTCGCAGCGCGGTGACTCAGGACTGGCCCAGGATCCACCCCTCCAGCTTGCGCACCATGGGGTCCGCGGGCTCACCGGGGTGGCGGAAACCGAGCACCACATTGAGCATCCCGAGGAGGCCCACCACGGCGTCGAAGTCGTCCTCGCCGTCCGCGCGCTCCCCGAAGCCCGTCTCCAGCTGGTCCTCCAGCGCAGGAGACAGGCGTACCCCGGCGGCACGGGCCCATTCACGAAGGCGCTCACACGCTTCGCGGCGGGAGGCCGGGTCGCGCTTGGAGACGCGGTGGATGCCCAGGTGGCCGTACATCTCGGCGGGGTAGGTCTCCGCCACCACCAGGCGTCCCGCGGAGAGCAGCTCGTCCAGGGTGCCCTGGAAGGGCCAGAGGGCCAGCGCGGGCCCCAGCTCCTTCAGCCCGGGGATGAGCATGTCGCGCCAGCCCACGATGGCGCCCTTACCGACCTGCTTTGCCCCGAGCGTCCAGAAGAGGCACTCGGCGGCCGTGCGCATCGGGCTCGCCAGGTCGCACTTGCGCCGCAGGTCGTTGACGCTCCCTACCTTCAGTGCGCGCGCGAGTTGTGCGTGCTGCGCTTCGCCCTTCTTCACGGCCCCAGCGGGGAAGAAGGGACGGGAGGGCTGCAATTCTTCGCGCGAGGCGGCTACTTCGAAGAAGTGCCTCCACTCGCCCTTCCCGAGACGAGGGAGCAGCTCGAGGAAGTCGGTGACGCCCTGGGCGCTGGCGTAGCGCTCGGGGAGCCCGAGCGGGAAGTCGAAGCCTGCGAGGACGGCGTCCGTTGGGTGGACGCGCCCTCGCAGCTCGCTGAGAAGGCGCCCCGGCTCTGGCGCTTCACGGGAGACGTCCGCACAGTACGTCCCGTCGAACTCCTGCAGCGCCACCGCCATCCGCCGCTTGCGTCCTTCAACGCCCCAGTCGGCGTGCGCGACGAGCTTCGGCGGCAGATAGGGGCCCGCCCAGTGGCGCTCCAGTCGGAGGGGCACTGCCTCTGCGCTGGGGCGAGGTCGCCTCATCCGGCCCTCCCGAGCCTCCAGCCGCCCGTGCCACTGCGAGTCCACCGTCCCCTGCGTCCGCGGCATGGTGCTCCTCCGTTTGAGCTCGAAACGAGTCTAGTCGGAAGGAACGGGGATAGAGTCGTCCGCTCCCGACTTGATAGCTGCCTGCCTGGGCTGCGGCCGTCCCAGTGCCGCATTGACGCGTCGACCGTCGCCGTTATCGGTGCTCGCCGGGCCCTGCCCGAGGCACAGGGTGTGGTTATACTCCGGGTATGAAGACCGCCGTCTCCATCCCCGACCCCATCTTCAGGGACGCCGAGCGCCTGGCGCGGCAGCTCCGGAAATCACGGAGCCAGCTCTACGGTGATGCCCTCGCAGAGTACGTTGCCCGCCATGCGCCCGAACGCGTGGTCGAGGCGCTCGACAGAGTCGTGGCGGAAGTGGGGGCGGAGGCGGATCGGCACTTCGTGACGCGCGCCGCGCGCAGGGTGCTCCGCAAGAGTACGTGGTAGTCACGCAGGGAGATGTTTTCTGGGCCGACCTGGGAGAGCCTGCAGGGTCCGAGCCGGGATACCGACGGCCGGTGCTTGTCATCCAGGGGAACGTGTTCAATCGGAGCAGACTCGGGACGGTGGTGTGCGTTGCGCTCACGAGCAACATCCGCTGGGCCGAGGCCCCAGGCAACGTGCTTCTGCGCAGCAAGGAGACCGGGCTCCCGAAGGACTCGGTGGCCAACGTCTCTCAGATCGTCACGATTGACCGCGAAATGCTCGAGGAGCATGCGGGCCAGATTCCGCGCGCCAAACTTGCGCTGGTCCTTGCTGGCATCGACCTCATGCTCGCTCGGTAATTCACGAGGTGACGAGCACCGCTGGGGTGCAGCCCCGAGTTCGACTGCTCACCCATGTGCGGACGGGGCGTCGCGTCCGCGCGGAGGACGACCGCCATGTCGACAACACGCGCACCCCGAAGCAGGCTCGGGGCGATTTCGGCGGGTACTGTAAGGGCGATGGCCCTGGCGGCTTCGACCGGCTTCTCGGGCGTGGCTCTGTTTCAGATCGCCCTGGCGTTCGGCGCTCCGCTCGGAGCAGCGGCTTGGGGCGGAACGGAGACTGTGCTCTCGCCGGAGCGTCGAGGGAGCAGCGGCGTGGCCGCGCTCATCCTCCTCCTCGCTGCACTGACTGTCTGCGGGCGTGCCGGCATGCTGAAGACGACGCGGGGCTGGATGCGCCTGTTTCGCGTAGGCGCGTGGGTGCTCGTGGTGCAAATGGCGCTGAACACGCTCGCGAATCTCGCTTCCCCGAGTCCGTGGGAACGCAACGTGATGTCCGCCCTGACGCTGATGCTCGGTGCACTCTGTGTCGGCGTGGCGAGGTCCCCGGTCGCCAGTCCTGCGACGCGGCCGTCGGACGGAAGGGAGTGGCGGAGGGTACGACGAGCGCGAGGCCCGTGACACCGACCAGAAGCTCTCGGCGACATCGGCGGCGCAGTGGGTCGGGTCGACGAGCGCCTCACAGAGGAGCACGGATTCACAACCCCCTCACCCAGTCCCTCTCCCAGCGGGAGAGGGGAGGGACGCGGAGAGGGGAGCGCGCTAGTTCGTTGTGCCGGCGTCCGCGGGGCGCTCGTCGCTGCGCGCTTCCACGGGGACGTCCGCGAGGTCCGCTCGGCTCTTGCCCAGCCGCGCGGCCACGGCGTCCACGGCCTCGCCCGACAGGCCCGTGAGCAATCCCGCGGCCTTGCGCGTCCGCTCGGCCAGCGCCTTCTGGCCCAGGCCCCCGTGGCAGCGCAGCAGCGCGAGGTGGATCTCCGGGTCGAACGGGTCCGACGCGAGCGCCTCCAGATACGCATCCCTCGCGCGGGCCCAGTCGCTTCGGTGCAGGTGGATGCGGCCCAGGTGGACGTTCGTCGTGGGTGAGCCCGGGTGCACCTTCAGGCTGCCCTCGAGCACCCGCTGCGCCTCGTCCAATCGCTCCAGCTCCAGCAGCGCCAGCGCGTACTTGTTGGACAGCGACTCGTACTTGTCTCCCACCAGCTCGTAGGCCTTGCCGTACTCCTCGGCCGCCGCGCGCGGACGCTCCCGCTCCCGCATCAGCTCACCCAGGTGCGCGAAGCGCCGCGCCGGCACCTCCGTCATCTCCGCGAAGTCGCCGAAGGAGATCTCCCTCCCCTTCTTCTCCTTCTCCTTCGACTTGCCCTTGGCGTCGTCCTTCAGGACGACCTTCTCCTCGCTGCGCGGGATGAGGTCGCGCGGGAAGGGCTGGCTGCGCACGTGTGACAGCCACGCCCGCTCGAAGCCTGCGAAGGAGGTGCCCATCGCCGCCTCCACAGCCTGGCGGTCCGTCTTCCCACGGCGCATCCCGTCGATGATGGTGCGCAGGCCGGTGGGCCCCTTGGAGCGGTGGACGTAGTCGATGGCGAAGAACACCTCCGCGAACGCAGTCGCCGCGTCCTCGGCGGAGGGCAGCAGCGCGATGGAGGGGTGCATCTTCTCGAAGGGGATGAGCGAGTTCTTCCGCACCCGCTCGCCGAGCAGCGCCAGCGTGGCCGGGGACATGGCCTGCCCCGCGCGCCCACGCCAGCGGCTCTCCAGGTACTTGGCCAGGCCCTCCTGCAGCCAGATGGGCACTGTGTTGTGGCTCTTCTGCCCCACCACCAGGTGCACGTACTCGTGGGCCAGGGTGTCCAGCCAGTCGTAGCCCTTCAGCACCGCCTTGGGGCTCGTCACCATCAGCTTGTTGAACTTGCAGATGGCGATGGTGCCCGTGGTGCGAATCTGCTCGAGCGTCAGCGTGGAGACGCGCGCGAGCTCCTTCGCGTTGGCCACCACTTCCACGCGCACCTTGCCCTCGGGCGCGTACCCGAGGTCCTCGAGCAGCGCGGCGCGGATGGACTCCAGCGCCTCGAGCGCGTAGGGAACCAGCACCTCGTCCTTGCCCTTCGGATAGAGGAAGACGAAGTGCTCGCTCTCCGAACGCGCGAAGTCGCGGGTGATGGCGCGGCTGTCCTACGCCAGCCGCAGGAAGCTGCCGGGCTTGTCCG
>JAKEEX010000725.1 GCA_022616315.1 Myxococcaceae bacterium | reverse complement strand
GTGCCTGACCTTCTCACGGTACAGTACCCCGCGTCGGTGCTATGGCCAGGCAGCGCACGAGAAGATGAGCGAGCAAGCGCTTTCTTCATCTACTCGCTCAAGGATCGAAAACCAGTGCTTTCCACGTTCGGTCATCCTGAGTGGGCGCCTGTGGACAAGAGCGTCATTCTGACCGTGCGACCATTCGTATTCTTCACGATCGGCTCGGACCCTCGCGTCTATTTCTTGGGGGAGCATGGTCGGGGTTGGGAGAGCAACGGATTTGCGATCTACGACTTGCGAAGCGGCCGCGCGATGTTGGAGAGCTTCTGAGGCTGCGGCGCAGCACCTTGGCGGGCGTTTCACGATTGCGGGCAGCCATGCTCGAGGGACGCTGCGGGCCCCTCCGTTCCCTCGCGTGCGTCAGAATGTGCCGACCGCTCCGTTCGGCAACAGGGCGACACGCACGGGCGGCTGCCCCTTCGCGGAGCGCGCCGTCGCGATTGGCAGGACGTGCGCCTTCGGCCCGGAGTCGAGCAGCATCCACAGAGCGGCGGCGGTGAGCGGCAGGGAGGCTGCGCCGGTGATGAGTCCGGCGGAGCACATGCCGCGTCGGTCCGACAGGTCGCTGCACCCGACGGCGGTGAGCGTGATGGCGGTCACCAGGCCCATGCTGCCGAGCGTGGTGAAGACGATGCCATTCACCTGCTTGCCGTGCGACGTTCCTTCCGCGACCAGCAGCGCGCGCCGCGCCTGGAGCGCCTCGGCGCCGAGCCCGCGCACCTGCACGTAGTCGCCGTCGTTCGACTCGAGACGCAGCGTCTCGTGGACGCCGAACCGCTGCGTGCACGGCGTGGTGCAGACCGCGCTCCCGCCGGCAGACACCTCCCAGACCTGTCCGTCGTCATCGGAGACGGCGTCCACCTCGACCATTCCGGGGGGTGGCTCCTCGAAACGGCCCTCCCGCGGCACGGCGACGTGCCGCACGCAACCGTGCAGCGCCGGGAGGAGTAGGACGGTCACGACCACGAGGAACTGGCGCATCGGGTGCACCTCCTGTGGCGCAAGAGACGTCGATTCCGGGAATGGATTCAAGGTCAGTGTACCCAAGCCATGTCGGGGACTTGCCCGTGAGTTGGAGGTGCACGAGGCCCCCGAGGAGCCAGACCACCGGGCCGCCGAGCCATGAGCCCCACAAGAAGAGGCGGCGTCGACGGTAGTCCTGCCACGCGGGGGTGTAGAGACCCGCGACCTTCTGGTTCTTCGCAGCCACGCTGTCTCCTGCCTGCGGAGCATGGCGTGGATTTCGAGGGGTGGCGAGGAGACGGGCTCCCGGGGCTCAGTTCCTTCCCCACACCCGCGGCCGGCTGAACCGGAAGAAACCCGCCTCCTCCTCGGCGGCCACCGTGTCCGCCTCCGCGCCGAAGGTGCGCTGGCGCAGCTCCGCCACACGGCGCTCCAGCTGCGCCCCCGTGTACTGCTGTGCGAGGGCTTCGCGCTCGGCCATGTAGCGGGTGCCCGCCTCCCAGCGCGCGTCGCGGGTTCGGTCCAGCGTGTCCCAGCGCTCCAGCGCGGCCGCGTCGAGGCCCAGGCCTTCGCGGATGGTCCGCAGGCTCCGCGCGCGCTCTCCGGGGCTCTGGGCGGCGAGCTCCTGCTGCACCGAACCCAGGTCCAGGAAGCGGTTGAGCACCTCCTGGCGGTGGCGCTCCACGTAGGCCGCCGCCTGCTCCCCGTGGACGGAGGCGAGGCTCTCCTTGTAGCGCGCCACCCGCTCGGGGAGGGGGACACCGGGGCTCGCGTCGAGGGCCGCCAGCGCGTCCGCCTCCGCCTGGTGCTGGAGCTCGGAGGCCCAGATGTCCTTCGCGGCATCGCCCCACAGCCGCTCGCGCTCCGCCCAGACGTTCTCGCGGCGTTCCGCGGCGCCGAGCCGCAGGAGGTAACCCTCGTTCTCCCGCATCCAGCGCTCGTAGGCGAGCCACCGTCGCAGCTGCACCTCCAGCTCCGCGGCCCGCTCGGGGAAGGTGCTCCGCAGGAAGGCCAGCAGCGCCTCCTCCCACGCGCCGGGGAAGCGCTCCTGGAAGTGGTGGAGCAACTTCTCCAGCATCCGGAGCTGGATGGACGGGGACGCCAGCCGCGCGCCGTAGCGCTCCCGGAAGAAGGCGGCCAGCTGCGTGAGCTCCTCCGCGGATGGCCCCGGGCGACCGGTCACGCCGACCGCCGCACCACCTCCACCAGCAGACGAGGAGGCCGACGCACTGGCAGCCGGCGGCATGGGAGCACTCCCGGGCGCGACCTCCACGGATGCAGCGCGCCGGAACACGAGGACCCCCGCGCCCACGAGGAGCGCGAGGGCCGCCACGGCGATGGACGCGCGGGCCCGCATGAGCTCAGTCGTACGCAGCGATG
>JAKEEX010000724.1 GCA_022616315.1 Myxococcaceae bacterium | reverse complement strand
GCTCGCGGTGGATGCGGCGCGCGACGAGGTGGAGCGGGCGCATGCGCTCGCGGAAATCTACCGGGGGGAGTGCGGGGTAGGAACGGAGTGAGGAGCCCTGGTTTCACGGCCCCCTCACCCTGTCCCTCTCCCAGCGGGAGAGGGGAGATCGGGAGGGGAGGTTGGCGCAGGGGGCGGTCGTCAGATGCGCCGTGCGGTCTGGTGGAGCTCGAGCACGATGTTCCCGTTCTTGAAGAGCCGCACCGCTCCCGAGGTCTGACTCACCACGAGCGCAATGCAGTCCGTTGCCGAGGTGATGCCCGCTGCCGCCGCGTGGCGCGCGCCCAGTCCCAGGGGGATGCGCACGCTCTCGTCCGCGGATGACAGGTAGCGACCCGCGGCGAGGACCACGCCGTCCTCACGGATGACGAAGGCGCCGTCGAGCACCGAGAAGTTCTTGATGGCCTCGCGGATCTTCGGATCCAGCACGTTTCGCTCGGCCTCGCTCAGGCCCTGGAAGGGGTTGATGGTGATCTGCCGGCTCTTCTCGAGGACGCTGTTGTGGTCCCCCAGCGCGATGATGGTGCCGATGGGGTGGCCCTCGAAGCCCTCCTGGCCAATCTGCAGCGCGAGCTGGATGAGCGCGTCCACCACCTGCGAGTTGAAGTGCTCCCCCAGCTTCACCCCCTCGATGGCCATCCGGTCGTCGAGCGAGCCGCCGATCCGCATCTGCATGAGGGTGTCCGGAGGGCGGCCGACCCGGCCCGTCACGCACAGGACGAGCTCCCCATCCTTGAAGGACGCCTGGCTGATGGCCGAGACCAAGGCCACCTTCACCCGCTCGGTCCGCGAGTAGTCGTACGCCGGGATGACGAGCGCCCGGTACTTCCGGCCTATGAGCTCGTGTGCGAGGACGTCGGAGGTGACCGCATAGATGAGCTTCCCTTTTGCGGGCTTTCCCTTGAGATCCTCGGGAGGAATGAGCTGGTCCGAGATGAACAGGAAGTGGTCGACCTCTCCCTTGCCCGCCAGACTGAGAGCGGCGCGCACGAACTCCCGGTCGAATCTCGACGTCTCGCTCATTCAGCGCCCTCCCAGGGCCCCAGGTCACCTTGACACCCCGAGGCCCCAAGTTAAAGATTCGCGCCCCATTTTTGGGCGCCGCCTCACCGGGGCGTCATCTCACCGAGGACGTAGGCTTGAACCAGAAAGATCTCAAGCGCTTCAAGAAGTTGCTGGAGGACAGCCGTACCTCGCTGCTCGACAGCGCGAAGAAGACGCTGATGGAGGAGTCCAATTTCGACACGGACGACCTCCCGGACGAGATTGACCAGGCTTCGAGTGAGTACGCCCAGTCCATGGTCTTCCGTCTGCGCGACCGCGAGAAGTTCCTGCTCCAGAAGATCGAGCGGGCCCTGGCGCGCATCGAGGACGGCACGTTCGGAATCTGCGAGCGCTGCGAGGAGGACATCGCACCCAAGCGCCTCGAGGCGCGCCCGGTGACGACCCTCTGCATCCGCTGCAAGGAGGAGCAGGAGAAGAAGGAGAAGTCCTACGGCTGAGGCCGGGAGGACGTCCTCTCCCCAGGCAGACTCAGCGAGCCCCTTCCGCCGGTCACTCCGGACGGGAGCGGGCCCGTGGCGCTTCTCAGGGCTGGAGCTCGATGCGCAGGAGCTGCCGGCCGATGAGGAACTGGTCGCCGTTGTCCACGAAGACCGGCGCCACCAGGCGGATGAACGTCCCGTTGGAGCTTCCCAGGTCCTGGACCACGAATCGCTCGCCACGGACGGTCAGTGACGCGTGGCGGCCGGAGACGTAGCCGTCGGTCGGGAAGGTGAGGTCTCCTGTCTCCCGCCCGAGCAGGTTCTCGCCGTCGCGCAGGGGGAACGCGGCCCCACGCAGGCCGCCCTCCAGCATCTGGATGAGGCGGAACCTGTAGCCCGCGTCCGGACTGCCCCAGATGGCGACACCCCCCGGACCTGCGGACTGCGCGGGGATGGGCTCCAGGACCAGACGCTGACGGCCCACCCGGAGCTCGCCCCCCACGGGGAGCTCCCGCTCCTGGCGCAGCCGCAGGAAGACGCCGTTGCCACCGCCCACGTCCTCCAGCGCCAGCCGCGCGCCGCTGAAGAAGAAGCGTGCCTGCGCGGGGGCCACGAAGGGGTCATCCGGGAGTGAGATGTCTCCCTGCCGGCCGCACACGAGCGAGTCCTTCTGCATGGCGACGACCGCCTCCGGGCCACCATCCGCGCGGACCACGCGCACGGACACGCGGGGCCTCGAGGCCGAGGCCGCAGCCATGACCATGGTCCCCGCGTGAAGTGGGGAACCACAGCGGGTACAGACCCGCGCGGTGTCGGGGTTCTCGGCGGCGCAGCGGGGGCAGAGGGCCATGGGGACGGGGTCGGGGCATTCTTGCCCGGAACTGGCACGCCATGACAAGGTGCGTTCACTCTCCGCGGTCGCTTCGGCGCTCGCCGCGTGCTGCCAGGAACCGCCCTTGCTCTGCCCCAACTGCGGTGCCGACTCCGGCGACACCTCCAGGTTCTGTTCCTCCTGCGGAACGCCCGTCGTCCGCACGCGGGAGGCGGACCCCTTCGTCGGGCGCCTCGTGGACGGGAAGTACCGGGTGGAGGCGCTGCTCGGCGAAGGCGGGATGGGCCGGGTCTACCGCGCGCGGCAGCTCACCCTGGACAAGCCGGTGGTGCTCAAGCTGCTCCACCATTCGCTCCAGTCCGACCCGACGACGGTGGTGCGCTTCGAGCGGGAGGCCCGTGCCGCGAGCCGGCTCAACCATCCCAACGTCATCAGCATCCTGGACTTCGCGCAGGCCCGGGAGGACGGGACGCTCTACATCGCCATGGAGCTGGTGGCGGGCACCGACCTGCACCACGTCCTCGCCCACGAGTGGCCGCTGCCCGAGGCACGCATCCTCCGCATCGTCAGCCAGGTGCTCTCCGCGCTCGGCGAGGCGCACGGCGTGGGCGTCATCCATCGCGACCTGAAGCCCGAGAACATCATGCTCGAGCAGCGGCGCGGCGAGCCGGACTTCGTCAAGGTGCTCGACTTCGGGATCGCGAAGATCCAGGACGCCACGGGTGAGGACGGTCGCGCGCTCACCCGCGCGGGACACGTGTTCGGCACGCCCGAGTACGTGTCCCCCGAGCAGGCGCGCGGCGCGCCCCTCGACGCGCGCTCGGACCTCTATGCGGTGGGGGTCATCCTCTACCAGCTCGTGACGGGGCTTCTCCCCTTCGAATCGGACTCGCCGCTCGGCTTCGCCACCAAGCACCTCACCGAGCTCCCGCCCGCTCCGAGCCAGCGGCGCGCGGGCGTCCGCGTCTCTCCCGGACTCGAGCGCCTCATCCAGCGCGCCCTGGAGAAGGATCCGAAGGATCGGCCGCAGTCCGCGGAGTCGTTCCGCCAGGAGCTCCTCGCGCTCGATGGCAGCGCGTCGGTCGGTGCCGGGCTGGCTGCGGCCGCGGCGTCGGTCCCCTCGGCGGCTCCCATCCTCCTGACGCCCGATGCGGCAGCCCCCGCAGCGAACCGCGCCGAGGTTCGCGGGGGACGGACACGGACCTCAGGGGCCGGCGGAGCAGGGCTGCTCGGGGTCAAGCTGCTCACGGGGGGGCTGGTGCTCGCCTCGCTCGGGCTCGCTGCGAAGTCCGTGCTCTCGTCCACCCCGGCCACGTCGGTGCCTTCCGCGCCCGTGGCACAGCCGGCCGGGCCGGGGACAGGCGAGGCGACAGCGCCGCCGCTGTTCGAGATGGAGGTTCCGTCCGACCGCCGCGCGCCGGAAGAGGCATTTCGGCGGATGCGGGATGGAGACGTGGCCTTCCAGGTGGGTCGGCTCGAGCAGGCGGGTGCGCTCTACCGGGAGGCGTTCGAGCGCGACCCCTCGCCCGAGCTGTCGCTGAAGCTCGGCGAGGTGGCGTGGCATCAGAACCAGGTGGCGGAGGCGCGTGGCTGGTGGCGCCGCCACCTGCGGGACCATCCCGACAGTCGCGCGCGCCGGTACATCGAGGAGATGTTCCCCGAGCTGCGCGAGGGGAACGCGCAGCCCTGACGCGTGCGCGGGGTTACGCGGGGGGCTCCACCTGGATGACATGGAGCCCGAGGCGGATTCGGTCCCCTACGCGCAGGGGACGCTCGGTCTGCGGCGGGATGCGGATGAAGGTCCCCTGGCCGCCCGAGAGATCCCGAAGCTGCGCGGAGCCCTGCTGCGGACTGAGCTCGCAGTGCCGCGCCGCCATGGATTCGTCCTGCGGGAAGCTCAGGTCACAGTTGGCCCGGCCAATGGTGAGCAGCGGCCCACCCGTCGTGACGGCCCGCCCGGCGCGGCCACCCGCCAGGATCTCCTCGACGAGGAAGAGCGCCTGGCCGCTGGGCAGCGGCGCGCCATACGAGACGGGCCGGCCAGGCGTGGGGACCGGTGCGGCGACCGGGCCCGCGTAGCGGAAGAGGTGCTCCCCAGCGCAGAAGAGCGTGCCCGGAGCCAGCGCCTCCGGGGCAGCGATGGAGACGTAGACCCCCGAGGCGCTGGCCTCGTCCCGGATGGAGAGCACACCGTCGCGGACGAGGAGCGTGGCGTGGTGGGGCGAGACGTGGGGATCCTCGGGGAGGAGGATGGCGGCGCGGGTCCTTCCAATGGTGGCGCCAGTTGCGGGCAGCCGGTAGCGGGCGCCCTTTGCCTTCCCCGCCACGACCGTCAGCCCATACCGTGGACCGCTCGCGGGGGCTGGCGTCTGCGACGGGGGAGGTTGCGCGGGCACGGTGGCGGGCGCGTGGCCCGCCACGGGTGCCGGCGTCCGGCTGGAGGGCTTGAGGCCCGGAGGGAACGTGCTGGGCGGGCTGGCGCGCGATGCGTCCGCGACACCCCGCGCCGAGGAAGGCGTGTGGAGGGCCGCTCCGCAGGCCGAGCAGCGTACCGACAGGGGCGGGTTGTGGCCGTCACAGGACTGGCACACCACGCCGAGAGCGGACCTGAGGAACCGGGACATGTGTCCGCAGACTGTACGGGCGGGAAAATCCGGGGGTCAACGCAGGAGGTGGTGCGGCCTCCCGGGCGGCCGGCTGCTGGCGCCTGGCAACTCTCCGTGTGGGCAGCATCATTGCCGCGCCTACACGCGGAAGTTACGATTCCGCCTAGCGCTTCATGATCCGCCTCAACGACATCCTCACGCGGGTCAGCAGTTACCACCCCGACCCCGACCTGGACATCATCAAGAAGGCGTACGTCTACTCGGCCAAGGTGCACCAGGGGCAGCTGAGGAAGTCCGGAGAGCCCTACCTCGTCCACCCCCTCGAGGTCGCGGGGATCCTCGCGGAGCTCAAGCTGGACGAGGCCTCCATCGTCACCGGGCTCCTCCACGACACCATCGAGGACACGCTCGCCACCAGCGAGGAGCTCACGGAGCTGTTCGGTCCCGAGGTGTCGCACCTCGTGGACGGCGTCACCAAGCTGTCGAAGTTCTCCGCGTCCGCCACCCTGAGCCAGGAGGAGAAGCAGGCCGAGAACTTCCGCAAGATGATCATCGCGATGGCGCAGGACATCCGCGTCATCCTGGTGAAGCTCGCGGACCGCACCCACAACATGCGGACGCTGGACCACATGGCGGAGGACAAGCAGGTCCGCATCGCGCAGGAGACGCTGGACATCTACGCGCCGCTGGCCAACCGGCTCGGCATCTCGTGGATCAAGACCGAGCTGGAGGACCTCTCCTTCCGCTACCTGAAGCCCCAGGACTTCGCGGACCTGTCGGAGAAGGTCAGCCGCCGGAAGAAGGAGCGGGAGCAGTACATCGAGGACGTGGTCGAGCTGCTCAAGTCCAGGCTCGCGGAGCGTGACATCAAGGCCTCGGTGCAGGGCCGCTTCAAGCACATCTACAGCATCTACAAGAAGATGCGCCTGCAGGGCATCGAGTTCGACCAGGTCCACGACGTCATCGCGTTCCGCATCGTCGTGCCCTCCATCCCCGACTGCTACGAGGCGCTGGGCCTGGTGCACCAGCTGTGGAAGCCAGTGCCGGGACGCTTCAAGGACTTCATCGCCATCCCCAAGCCGAACATGTACCAGTCGCTGCACACGACGGTGATCGGTCCCCTGGGCGAGCGCGTGGAGGTGCAGATCCGCACCGAGGAGATGCACACCATCGCGGAGGAGGGCATCGCCGCGCACTGGGCCTACAAGGAGGGCCGCAAGCTCGTCCACAAGGACGACGAGAAGTTCGCGTGGCTGCGCCAGCTGATGGAGTGGCAGCAGGACCTCAAGGATCCCAAGGAGTTCCTGGAGACGGTCAAGGTGGACCTCTTCACGGACGAGGTCTTCGTCTTCACGCCCAAGGGGGACGTGCGCAGCCTCCCGCGCGGGGCCACCCCGGTGGACTTCGCCTACTCCATCCACTCGGACGTGGGCAGCCGCTGCGTGGGCGCCAAGGTGAACGGGAAGATCGTCCCGCTCCGCTACAAGCTGAAGAACGGGGACACGGTGGAGGTCCTCACGAGCCCCCAGGCGCACCCGTCCAAGGACTGGCTCACGTTCGTCAAGACGTCGCGCGCGCAGCAGCGCATCCGCGCCTTCATCAAGCAGCAGCAGCGCGACAAGAGCCTGCAGCTGGGGCGCGAGCTCACCGAGCGCGAGTTCCGACGCTTCGGCCTCAACCTCAACAAGCTGACGCGCAGCGGGGACCTGAAGAAGGTCAGCGAGGAGCTCGGCTACCGGACCGAGGACGACGCGCTCGTAGGCGTGGGGTACGGGAAGCTCGCGCCGCAGCAGCTGGTGCAGAAGCTGGTGCCGCCGGAGCGGCTGTCCGAGAGCGCCGCGGGGGCCGGGCACGCCGCAGCCCACGGAGGTGCGGCGGGGGCGAGCGGGCTGCCGGGGCTGTCCCGCGTCACGGAGATTGCCCGCAAGCTCGTGGGCCGGCAGAGCAAGAGCGGCGTGCAGATTGGCGGCGTGGACGACGTGCTGGTCCGCTTCGGCCGCTGTTGCAACCCGGTGCCGGGGGACGAGATTGCCGGCTTCATCACCCGTGGCCGCGGTGTGACGGTCCACACCAAGGCCTGCGAGAAGGCGCTCGCCACGGACCCGGAGCGGCGGGTGGACGTCACATGGGACGTGCGCGGGGACTTCAAGCGCCCCGTGACGCTCCGCGTGCTGACCGCCGACCGCACGGGTCTCCTGGCGGACATCTCGAACACGTTCAGCAAGAAGGGCGTCAACATCTCCCAGGCCAACTGCCGGGCCACGGGGGATGACCGCGCGGTGAACACCTTCGAGGTGGTCATCAGCGACCTGAAGCAGCTGACGGACCTGATGCGGACCATCGAGCAGCTGCCCGGCGTCTACTCGGTGGAACGCATCTGACTCTAGCGGTTGTGTGCGAGCGCGCTTGTGGGCTAGAGCGGCGGCCTCTCTCTCCCGACTCCAGGAGGCACGCATGACGCGCAAGGTGCTGCACTCGGACAACGCTCCCAAGGCCATTGGACCCTACTCGCAGGCCATCCAGGCGCCCGCGGGCACCACGACCTTCCTCTCCGGCCAGATTCCGCTGGATCCGAAGACAGGCGAGATGGTCCAGGGTGACGTGATGGCCCAGACCGAGCAGGTGATGAAGAACCTGGAGGCCGTGCTCGCCGCGGGTGGGCTGACGTTCGCCCACGTGGTCCGGTGCACCATCTACCTCACGAACCTGGGTGACTTCGCCAAGGTGAACGAGGTCTACGGCCGCCGCTTCCCGAGCAACCCGCCCTCGCGCGCAACTGTTCAGGTGGCTGCGCTTCCGCGGGGTGCGCAGGTGGAGATCGACGCCATCGCCGTAAGCTGACGCGGCTGGCTTCTTCCACGGGGCTCGCCGTGCCAGGCCGGGCCGGACCTGGTGTGAGGCGGGCCCTTCGGGACCACCGCCCATGCGCCTCCGCCACGTCGCTGCGCTGTTGCTCCTTCCGGGCCTCGCGTTCGCCCAGGATGTACCCACCGCCACACCCGCAACGGGCGGTCCCCCCGTGGCGCATCCGGCAGAGCCGCCCACGCCACCGCCTCCCGGGGGGGCGCCGCACGGCACCCCCACCGCGCCGGCCCCGTCGCCCTTCGGCACGCCCCTGGCGCCCGCGCCAGCGGGGCCGGAGTACGGCCTGATGGCGACCGAGACTGCCTTCGGCGCGCTCACCGCTGCGGGCACCGCGCTGCTGCCCTACCTGCTAGCGACGAAGACGCAACTCTTCGATCAGATGGCGGGTGGCGCGCCCTTCATCAAAGACCTCATCGTCCTCGCCGCAGTGGCGGCGACCCCCATGGCCGTGGCCGGCACGGAGCTCGGCATCGCCAACCAGTCCCGGTACTACGTCGTCGAGGCGTGGCCGGTGCAGCTCGCCGGACTGGGCACCCAGGCCGCCGTCATCGGGCTCTTCTACCTGATGGGGGGCTTTCCCCGGCTGACGGGCCCGCTGGCCATCGGGGCACCCAACGGCGAGCTCATGCTCCTCATCGGCACGGTGGCCCTGGTGCCCATCGCCGAGATGGCGGTCATCAACCTCACGAAGACGTCCCGGAGCACCTTGCCCTTCGGCGGCGTCGGGGCGGTGTCCTTCACGCCGGAGGGAGGCCTCCACATGAGCGCCCCCGTGCCGATGCCGCTCTTCGCTCCGGACGATCCGGGGACGCTCGCGGGCCTGATGGTGCCCGTGGCCTCGGGCCGCTTCTGACGGGGCCCTGGAACGGGCGAGGCCGCCTGCCACTCCCGTTGGGAGCGACGGCGGCCTCGGGCCCTTCAGGGACGGGGACTGCTCGGGTCCCGTCCCTCTCGTGCAGCGGCTACTTCTTCGCCGCCTTGGACAGCTCCTCGTCGATGACGCGGGCGAAGGCGTCCACGGGCTGCGCGCCCACCAGCATGCGCCCGTTGATGACGAACGTCGGGGTGCCGGTGGCTCCCACGCTGTTGGCCTCACGCGCGTCCGTGTCCACGTAGCTGGCGAACTTGCCGCTATCGAGCGCGGCCTTGAACTTCGCCATGTTCAGGCCCAGCTCCTGGGCGTACTTCTCGAGCGAGGCGCGGTCCAGCTGGCGCTGATTGGCGAAGAGCTTGTCGTGGTACTCCCAGAACTTGCCCTGCTCGTGGGCCGCCATGGAGGCCTCGGCGGCCGGCTTGGCGTTGGCGTGGAAGCCCAGCGGGAGGTGCTTGAACGCGATCTGCACCTTGTCGCCGTAGCGCGTCTCGAGCTCCTTCAGGGTGGGCACCGCGCGGCTGCAGAACGGGCACTGGAAGTCGCTGTAGGCCACGATGGTGATCGGCGCCGTCTTCTTGCCCTTCAGCGGGGCCTGGCCCACGTCCACCTTCACGAAGCGCGGCTCCGCCGCAGCGGAAGGAGAGGGCTCCGGCGCCGAGACGGGGGCGGTGTCCAGCAGCTTCTGGTACAGCGCCGCAGGCTGCGTGCCCTCCGCGAGCAGCTTGCTGGCGCGCGCGAGCTCCTCGTCGATGGCCGTCTTGAAGTTCGCGAAGGGCTGCGCGCCCACGACCTGACGGCCGTTGACGAAGAACGTCGGGGTGCCGCTGGCGCCCGCGGCGCTCCCGTCCTGGCTGTCCTTCTGGACGTAGGCCTCGTACTTCCTGCTGTCGAGCGCGGCCTTGAACTGGGCCACGTTCAGGCCCAGCTCCTGCGCGTACTGCTCGAGCGAGCCACGGTCCAGCTTGCGCTGATTCTCGAAGAGCCTGTCGTGGTACTCCCAGAACTTGCCCTGCTCGTGGGCCGCCATGGACGCCTGCGCGGCCAGCGGCGCGTCCGGGTGCATGGGCAGCGGCTGGTGGCGGAAGACGATACGAACGTCGTTCGGGTAGGTCTCCTTGATCTGCTTCAGCGTGGGGTTCACGCGGCTGCAGAAGGGGCACTGGAAGTCGCTCCACTCGACGATGGTGACCTTGGCCTCCTTGGGACCCCAGGAGGGCGCCTCCGCGGGGAAGGTCGCCTTGCGGTAGACCGTCGGGCGCACCGCAGGGCGCGGCGCCTGGGAAGGAGCAGCCGCAACGGTGGGCGCCGAGGGACTGCCGGCAGACGGAGTGGCGGGGCTCACCACCCGCCCGAGCGCGAATCCGAGCACGCCACCCACGGCCAGGGCGATAAAGACATTGGGCTTCATCTTGGGTTTCGACTCCTTCAGGGAAAGCGGACTTGGGGGCAGGAGGCTGCCACGGGAGGGGCTTGATAACAAACGGCCATTCAGCCATGCAACCGGGCAACCAGTCCCTGGCTGGCTGCCGAACGAAGCGCACCAACCCCGTCTCCCCCGGGGCTCTTCCCGGGATTCCGCCGTGACGCACTCCGAGGCCCCCTACACCGAAGTGGATGCGCGTGGGCTCGCGTGTCCCATGCCCATCGTCGTGCTGGCCCGGGCCGTGCGGAGCCTTCCGGGTGGCGTACGCGTCCAGCTGCTGGCCACGGACCCTGCAGTGGTTCCGGACCTCCAGGCCTGGAGCGTGGCGACGGGCCATCTCCTCCTCGAGGTGGCCACCTCCGGAGGTGTCTGGACGGCCGTCATCCAGACGCGCGAGTGAGCCTCAGGCCCCTCACCCTGTCCCTCTTCCGGGGGGAGAGGGGAGAGCCTGTGGTCCCTCTCGCAGAGGGAGAGGGGAGTTGCGGTCAGAGGAGCTGGAGGACGCGCGCCTCGAGGCGCTGGCCGCGGGTCACGGAGAGGATGCGGACGCCTCGCTGCAGCAGGAGCGCCACCACGTCGCTGATGACGTCCTCCGCGGGTGGCGCCTGGGGCGCGTGGCGGACCACGAGAACGCCCGGGGGCACGACGAACGCCTCGCGGACACCCGGAAGCGCGGCCAGCTCTGCGAAGGGCACCTCACCGCGTGCCAGCTCCACGCGGAACTCCACGGCCTGTCCGGTCAGCTCGCCCATCGTGCCGGCCTGCGCGAGCCGGCCGCGGTCCAGGATGGCCGCCGCGTCACAGAGGTCCTCGAGCTCGCCGAGGTTGTGGCTGGAGACCACCACCGTCTGCCGTCCCCGCATGTCGCGGACCAGCTGGCGCACGTGTGCGGCCGACTTCGGATCCAGCCCCGCAGTCGGCTCGTCGAGCAGCACCACCGGAGGCTCGCCCATCAGCGCCTGCGCGAGCGAGACGCGCTTGGCCATCCCGTGGGAGAGCGCACCCGTCTCCACGTCCCAAGCCTGGGGGAGCTCCACGCGCGCGAGGGCCTCACGCGCCTCGCGCTCGGGCTCCCCGAGCCCCGAGAGGCGCGCCCAGTAGGTGAGGAGCGGGCCCACGCGCCAGCCCGGTGGAAGCAGTGCGTCCTGCGGCAGCACTCCGACCTTGCGCTTGAGCGCCGCCGGAGCCGAGGGCGTCAGGCCCAGCACGCGGACCTCGCCCGCGGTGGGATGGAGGAAGCCGCAGAGCAGAGAGAACGTGGTCGTCTTCCCGGCGCCATTCGGACCGATGAGCCCGAAGCACTGCCCTTCCTCCACCGTGAGCGAGAGCCGGGAGACGGCCTCCGTGGCGCCGAAGCGCTTGGTGACGCCCGCGAGCGCAATGGCCGGTGTGCTCAAACGTCCCTCGCCTTCAGGAGCAGCTGCGCGAGCACGAGGAAGACCGCGGTGAAGGCAGCGTAGGCGAGGACGCTCAGCGCGAAGGCGCCCGCGCCGGGGTGGAGGAGGTCCGTGGCGTAGTGCGACGGCGTCGCGAACCTCAGGAGCGCGGGGAGGGGCGGGGGCTCGCCACGCATCTGCGCGGAGGCGTGGGACGCCGTCCCCACGAGGTTGAGGAACCAGAAGCCGAACAGCACGACGAAGTTCCCCACGAGGCTCAAGCCCGGTGTCCCGAAGGCGGTCGAGCAGAGCGTGGTGAGGGCCACGTAGGCGAGCGCGAAGATCGAGGTCGCGAGCCACACCCGGCCGAGGGTCGTCAGGGCCACGCCGGCGGAGAGGTCCGGCTCGGTGGCGAGCGCGTAGACGATGACGGCCAGGTCCACCAGCAGCACCAGGACGAGCAGGAGCGTGCCCTGTGCGAGGAATTTTCCGCCCAGCACGCTGGCGCGACGGGCACGGACCACGAGGTAGCGCAGGGAGCGCGGCCCGAGCTCGCCGCTCACCTGGTCGAAGCCCATGAGGACCACGTAGAGCGGCAGGAAGAAGAGCGCGAGCTTGAAGACGACCACGACGACGAGCGGCACCTGCTGGAGTGCCTCGACCACGGCCGGGTCGAAGCCCACGAAGAACCCGAGGAGGCTCTGGCGAGCGCTCTCGGCCATGCGCTGCGCCGTCTCCGCGTCCCCCGCCTGCTGGGCGAGCTGCTCCCGGGCGGAGCGTGTCATCCAGCCCACCGTGAGGAGCACGAGCGCGGAGAAGAGGCCGTACAGGACGAGCAGCGCCACGACGCGGCCGCTGCGCAGCGCGCGTCCCAGCTCGGCGCGCCAGATGACGAGGATCTCTGTCAGGAGGTTCAAGGGGGGAGACGGTACGCGAGCAGACGGGCGGGCGGAAGCGTCGACTGGTTGCCCGCCCCCGGGGCGTGGGGGCTTCCGGGTCTGACCGAGAGCGTTGACCCGCGGGGCTCGACCGGTACCATCCGCGCCTCCTCCCCTGTGCACCCCGACGGACGGATGCGACGACTCCGCGTGCTCTTTCCCCTTGTGCTGGTCCTCGGTCTGGCGGCACGTGCTGCCTACTTCCTGATTCCTCCAGGTGAGCCGCAGGCCGCGGACCTCGCCGTCGAGTCCGAGGGGGAGACCACGGCCCCGGCCACCCTGGTGGCGGAGGTCCGCGAGGCGGCAGCACCGGACGCGGGCGTGGCAGCCGTGGAGCCCGGGCCGACGGACGAGGTCACCCGCCGCGCCTCGCCGCTCGAAACGCTCGAGTCACCGAAGCTCGAGGAGGATCTCCTGGCGCGTGCCCGTCCGGACGCGTCCGGCCGCCTGACCGTCCGGACCCGCGAGGGTGTGCGCACCCTCACCGTGGACCCCGTGCTCCAGCGTGAGCTCACGCAGATCCTCCAGCACAACGTGACGCCCTTCGCGTCCGTGGTGGTGCTCGAGGCCGGCACGGGCCGCGTGCTCGCCATGGCCGAGCACTCGCAGGAGAGGCCCGGGCTGCGCGGGCTCTCCGTGCGCGCCGCGTATCCGGCCGCGTCCATCTTCAAGATCGTCACCGGCAGCGCCCTGCTGAAGCAGGGCGTCACGCAGGACGCGGAGGAGTGCTTCCACGGTGGGAAGCGGCGGCTGAAGTGGTCCCTGCTGAAGGACTCCGCGCGAGACTCCCTCTGCTACTCCATGGGGCTCGCCATGGGGAAGAGCGCCAACGTCGTCTTCGCCAAGCTCACCTCCAAGAAGCTCACGTCGGAGGAGCTTCGCCGCGAGGCCGAGCAGTTCGGGTTCAACAGGCCCCTCGTCTTCGACATGCCGGTGGACACCTCCCCCGCGGTCATTCCCGTGACGCCCTTCGCGCTGGCGGAGACGGGCGCCGGCTTCGGGGACGTGTACATGTCCCCACTGCATGGCGCGCTCCTCGCGTCCGTGGTGGCCAACGGTGGGCGGTGGCGTGACGCGCGGCTCCTCGAGCCGCTCGCCGCGGAGCTCCCCGCCCTGCAGACGGCGCCGCTCGCGGCACTTCCCCCCGACGGTCTCGGCGGCGCCACGTCCGTGGAGTGGGTGGAGGTGATGACGCCCGCGCACGCGGCGGCCATGACGGACATGCTGGAGGAGACCGTCACGCGCGGCACCGCACGGCGCGTCTTCAAGCAGCGCGGCTTCCAGGTGGCCGGCGCGGTGGGCAAGACGGGCTCGCTGGCGGACCGGACACCGTTCCGGGACTACTCCTGGTTCGTCGGCTTCGCACCCAGGGAGGCTCCCCGCGTGGTGGTGAGCGCGGTGGTGGCCAACGGGCTCATCTGGCGCATCCGAGCACCCTATGTCGGCAGGGAGGCCTTGAGGTTGGCGCTCGAACGTCTCGAGGGGCGGGCACCCGGAAGCCCTGCACCCGCGGAGCCTCCACCGTCCTTCGCCCCCGCGGGCGGGCCTTCTGCCCTGTTGAAGGCGGCGCACTGAGCCGGAGCGCAGGGGACGTGGTGGATCCGATGCCGCGGCGCATCCGCGTGGAGCTGTACGCGAAGCCCCGCTGCTCCCTCTGTGTCCGCGCGATGGAGCTCCTGCGCGCAGTTCAACAGCGCGTGCCCTTCGAGCTCGTGGAGGTGGACATCTCACTCAGCCCCACGCTCTGGGGGCGCTACCGGATGGACGTCCCCGTGGTGACTCTCGATGGGGAGCGCATCTTCCATCACCGGGTCGATCCGGTGCGCTTCGAAGCGCTCCTGGTGGCCGCATGTGGCACACCGGTTGCTCAATCCGGGGACCAGGGGTGAGAAGCGTGGGGGGGCTCAGGAGGAACATCAGCGGGTTGCACGAAGACGCGCCGGACCGCGGCTGTCAAAGCTTCAGGAACGGCGTGGGAGTCAGGGGGAAGGAACTTCCCACGGCGCGGACGGGATAGGGCGCGGGGCACGGAACTGCAGTGCCATCGGGTGACGGAGAGCGCGGGGATGGAACGGATCGTGGTGCTGGTGGTGGATGACGAGGAGTCGGTGCGCAGCTACCTGGCGGACCTCCTGTCCGCCGAAGGGTTCCAGGTGCGCACGGCATCCAGCGGGGCCCAGGCGCTGGAGATGCTGGTCAGCAACGGCTTCGACGTCGCGCTGCTCGACGTGATGCTGCCCGACACGAGTGGGCTCGAGGTCGTGAGGCGCTACCGGGCCTCGGGAGGCACCACGCCCGTGGTGGTGATGTCCGCGCTCACGGGGGCGGATGACGCCGTCCGGGCGCTGCGCATGGGAGCGACGGACTATCTCACCAAGCCCATCGACGCGGCTGCGCTTCACGACGTGCTCGCGCGCGCGGTGGGGCGGCAGCCTCTTCGGAGGGAGGCAATGCCGGACGCGCACGGGCGGCCAGGTGCCGAGGTCGCGCTCGAGGAGGCAGGGGACGCGGACGAGCGGGGGGAGGCGCGCCAGATCGTCTCGCTCTCGGAGGGCATGCGCCGCGCGCGCGCGCTCGTCGAGCGCATTGCCGACACGGACGTCCCGGTGCTGCTGCTCGGCGAGTCGGGGACGGGCAAGGAGGTCATCGCGCGGGAGATCCACACGCACAGCCGGCGCCACAACCGGCCGTTCATCAAGGTCAACTGCGCAGCGCTCCCGGCGGAACTGCTCGAGAACGAGCTCTTCGGCCACGAGAAGGGCGCGTTTACCGGCGCCACGGCGGAGAAGCCGGGCAAGTTCGAGCTCGCTGACCAGGGGACCATCTTCCTCGACGAGATTGGAGAGATCGCCATCCGCCTCCAGGCCAAGCTGCTCCAGGTCCTGCAGGACGAGGAGTACTTCCGGGTTGGAGGCAAGAAGACCGTGCGCGTGGACGCGCGCGTGGTGGTCGCCACCAACCGCAACCTCGAGCGGGAGATCGAGCTCGGGAACTTCCGGGAGGACCTCTACTACCGCCTCAACGTGGTGGCCATCCGCCTGCCGCCGCTGCGCGAGCGGAGGGAGGACGTCCCGGCGCTCGTGGAGCACTTCCTGTCGAAGTACGGACGCCGCTACCGGGGGGGCCTGTCGGAGCTTCCACTTGAGTTGATGCGCGCCTTCGGTGACTACGACTGGCCGGGCAACGTGCGCGAGCTGGAGAACATGGTCCGGCGCATCGTGGTCCTCAAGGACCCCATGCTGGTCCTGGAAGAGCTCCGGCACGGGCGCGCAGGCGTGATGGCGCCCGTCTCTCTCCCGACGGCCCACGCCGGGGACATTGGAGTGCCCGTGCACCCGCGCGACCCTGGCGTGGCCGCGTCCGGTGACACCGCGGTGGGAGTCGGCGTGGCGCCGCCGGTGCCCGTCGTGCCCATGGGGATGGACGCGGGGGGCAACCGCGTGGTGCCGCAGCCGCGCTACCCGAGTCCCTTCGACGCACCCCAGCCACCACCGCCTCCGCCGCCCTCGCCGGAGAGCGAGATGTCGCTGAAGGACATCGGCAAGCGTGCGGCCATGCTCGCCGAGCGTGACGCCATCCTCGCCATGCTCCAGCGCACGGCGTGGAACAAGCGCAAGGCGGCCGGCAAGCTCCGCATCAGCTACAAGGCGCTACTCTACAAGATCAAGGAGTGCGGCATCATCGACCCGCGCAGCTCCGCGGAGTTCTGAGCCCTCCAAGGCCTCACAGCTTCGTCTTCGCGAGCGTGAGGACGTGCGTGAAGTGCTCCGCGGTGACGGGCGCCACGGACAGGCGGCTGTGCGTGACGAGAGCGAACTTCGCGAGCGCCCGGGTGGCCTTCACCGTGGCGAGCGTCACCGGCACCTTCAGGGCAGCCAGCGGCGCGACGTCCACCGACGCCCAGTCCTCGCCGGGCGCGGTGGAGTCGGGCTTCGGCTCACCCACCACCCTCGCCACGCCGACGACCGCCTTGTCCGCGCCCGAGTGGTAGTAGAGGCAGAGGTCTCCCACCTTCATCGCGCGCAGGTTGTTGCGAGCCTGGTAGTTGCGGATTCCCGTCCACTCGGTCTTCCCGTCGCGCTCGAGCTGCGCGTACGGGTAGGTGGAGGGTTCACTCTTGATGAGCCAGTGATTCCTGTTCGGCATGGCGCCGAACTCTACGCGAACGCAGCACGCCACCGAAGAAGAGCAGCCCCGCGCCCATCAGCGCGACGGCCACGCCCTCCGCGTACGGCCCGATGGAGCTCTCCAGGACGCCCATGATTCCGCTGGCGAGCAGGGCCATGGTCACCATCACCCCCGTCACCTTCGCCATGTCGCCCAGGGCCTCCCGGACACCGGGTGTTCAATCCCCGGGCCGCCGGTTCCGAGTGCGTGCGCGCGTCCAGTGGAAGCCTCCGTGCGTGCCGAGGGAAGTGGGCTTCTCACCGCGTGGCGTCCAGGACCCGTGGTGTGCACGTCAACCACACCGGCGCATTCCGGGACTTCTCCTCCGGGCCAATGCCTTCGGTGGAGTGGGGAGAGGGGTGGCACGGGAGGTGCTTCGTCGGGGCGTGTCATGGGCACTCCGTGCGGATGATGGATGGCCGTGGGGGAGGGGGGCTTTGAGTCCATGGAGCGGGGGATGACGGCGGACCAGGTGATCGCGGCCCTCTGGCGGCGCAAGCTCCTCCTCCTGGCCATCTCGGCGGGCATCTTCGCGGTGGGTGCCGCCACCGTGCTCGCGCTGCCGAGCGTCTACGAGGCGACGACCGTCGTGCGCGTCGCTCCGCAGCGACCGGGCGAGGTGATGGTGCAGCGCACGGTGAGCGAGCTCGCGGAGCAGCAGCTGCTCACCGCCCGCCAGCAGCTCCTCGCGCGTCCCCTGCTCCAGGGGGCCATCGAGGAGCTGGGGCTCTACCCGGAGCTCGTGAAGGAGCGGGGCATGGACGCGGCCGTGGCGGCCATGCGCAAGGACCTCACGGTCCGGGTGGAGGGCGAGAGCGCCTTCGAGCTCACGTACCGGACCACCGACCCCGAGCTCGCCGCGCAGGTCGCCAACAGGCTCCCGCAGCTCTTCGCGGAGCAGACCGTGCGCGTACGCAGGGAGCACGCCCAGCGCGCCACGCGGCTCTTCGCCGACGAGGTGCAGACGCTCAAGGCCGCGCTCGCCGAGTGGGAGCGGAAGATCGCCGCCTTCAAGGTGGCGCACGTGGGCGAGCTGCCCGAGCAGCTGGAGCAGAACATGCGGGCCCTGGAGCGGGTGGGCGCCCTGATGCAGACGCGCAGCGAGGAGCTGCGGGTGGCCGAGGAGCGCCGCAGCGAGCTCGCGCGGTCCTCCCTCCGCGGGGACTCGGAGGCCGGCCGCCTGAAGGCCGCCGAGGATGGTCTCACGCGGGAGCTGGTCACCGCGCAGAGCGCCTGGACCGCGGACCACCCCGAGGTGGAGCGGGTGCGCCGCGAGCTGTCCGCCATGCGCTCCGAGCGTCACGCGGCCGAGGAGCGCATGGTGGTCGAGAGGCACGAGAGAGCGCGCGCAGCGAAGCTGGTGGAGGGCATCCAGGACCAGATCCGGGCGCTCCAGCGGGAGGCGGAGCAGTTCCAGCAGCGGCTCGACAACACCCCGAAGTGGGCGCACGAGCTCGGCGTCCTCCAGAGCGACTACGAGATCACGCGGACCAAGTACCAGAGCGTCGTGAGCCGGAAGGTGGAGGCGGAGATCGCCGAGGAGCTGGAGGCACGGAGCGCGGCGACCCTGTTCCAGGTCATCTCGCCCGCGCTCGTGCCGGTGGCGCCGTCCCGACCGGACCGGATGGGGGGCCTGACCCTCGCGTTCCTGGTGGCGCTCGGGGTGGCGGTGCTCACGGGCGTGGTGCTCGAGCTGCGGGATGACAGCATCCGGGACCAGGCGGAGCTGAGGGGGCGGCTCCCCGTGCCGGTCCTGGCGGTGGTCCCGACCATGGCCGGTCGGACCGAGCGCCGCGTGCTCCTCCCGACGCACGAGCGCAACCAGGTGTCCGTGGACGCGGGCCAGAGACTCGACTGAGGACACCGTCATGGACCGAACGATGGAGCGGGCGGCGAACTTCCTCCCCCGCGTGGACGAGCGGGGGGACACCAACGAGGTCAGCCGCAGGGTCGTCACGCTGACGGCGCCCGCGTCCGCGGCGGCCGAGCAGTACCGGACCCTCTACTACCGGCTGGACCGTCTGCGTGCACGGCGGCCGTTGAAGGTGGTGGCCGTCACCTCCGCCCTGCCCGGGGAAGGGAAGACGCTGACGGCCGTGAACCTCGCGCTGACGGCGGCGCGCGCAGCGCCGGACCGGCGGATCCTCCTCGTGGACGCGGATCTCCGCCGCGGCCAGGTGGGACGCACCCTGGGCATCCGTGGCACACCGGGGCTCGCGGAGCTGCTGTCAGGGGAGTGCGAGGTGAAGGACGTGGTGCGCCGCTTCCAGGCCACGCGTCTCGCCGTCGTTCCTGCGGGCCGGGCGCCCGAGGAGCCCGCGCAGGTGCTCGCGAGCGCCCGGATGAAGCAGATGCTCCAGGCCGTCCGCGAGGGGTTCGACGAGGTCTACGTCGACGCTCCGCCTGCGCTGCCCTTCGCAGACGCCACCATCCTGGGACACCAGGTGGACGGCGTGGTGATGGTCATTCGCGCCCACGTCACGCCCCTGAAGGTGGTGCACCAGGCCGTGGAGCAGCTGGGCGGAGTGCCGCTGGTGGGGTGCGTCCTCAACGGTGCCGAGCAGGCGCTCACGTCCGATGACGGGACGTACGGGCAGGGGTGAGGGGGCGCCCCCGAGGGGGGGCGCATCGCGGGCGGGGGTCGGGGAGCTCGGGGATGTTGCGGGTGTTCCACCACTACGTGTCGGGACGGAAGCTGGTCTTCTTCCTGATGGAGGGCGCGACCATCGCGCTCGCCTGTGTGGGCGGAGCGCTGGCCTGCGTGTGGGCGCGGTCCCCGGGCCAGGCCATCACCGGGGAGGGCGGTGTGCTGGTCACCCTCCTCGTGCTGGCCCTGGGTCATGCGTTCGTGCTGCAGGCCGGCCTGTACTTCGTGGACCTGTACGACCTTCGCGTCGCAGGGGAGGACCGTGGCGTCGGTCTCCGGCTGCTGAAGGCCGCGGGTCTCGCCACGGTGGTGGTAGCACTCCTGGCCCTGACCGCAGCGACGGTGGTCCTGCTCCCGGGAGGCGCGCTCATGGGATGCACCCTGGGAGCGCTGGTGGGAGCGCTCGCCGCGCGCACGGCGCTGCCCATCTTCACGGGGGAGCCCGTGCGGGTGCTCGTCCTGGGAGACGGCGCCAAGGCGCGCGCCGTGGCCGCGTCGCTGGAGACCGGTGGGGAGGGCGCCTGGTGCGTGGTGGGCGGCGTGGCACCGGGCGAGTCCGTGGCGGCTGCGGCCCTGCGGCTCGGGACGCAGCACGTCGTGATGGCCCACGACGACGCGCGCGAAGGAGACATTGCGCCAGAGCTCCTGCGCTGCCGGCTCGCGGGGCTGGAGGTCTACGACGCCGCAATGTTCTGCGAGCGCGCGCTCCGGCGGATCCCCGTGGGAATGATGCAGGCCAGCCACTTCGCCTTCGCGGACGAGCTGCGCTGGTCGCCGCTGCGACGCATGATGAAGCGCACCTTCGACCTGGTGGTTGCCGGCACCGTCTTCCTGCTTGCGCTGCCGCTGGCGGTGCTGGTGGCGCTGGTCATCAAGCTCGACAGCCGCGGCCCGGTCTTCTACCGCCAGGAGCGGGTCGGCACCGGTGGCCGGACGTTCCGGCTCTGGAAGTTCCGGAGCATGCAGACGGATGCCGAGAAGGATGGCGCGGTCTGGGCGCGCACCCACGACGAGCGGGTGACGCGGGTCGGTCGTCTCATCCGCCTCACCCGCGTGGACGAGCTTCCCCAGGTCCTCAACGTCCTCGCGGGAGACATGAGCTTCGTGGGCCCCCGCCCCGAGCGCCCGGTCTTCATGCAGCTGCTCAAGGAGGCCATCCCTTTCTACGGGCTGCGCGAGGCGGTCAAGCCGGGCATCACCGGCTGGGCGCAGATCCGCTATCCGTACGGCGCCTCCGTGGAGGACGCGCGCAACAAGCTCGAGTACGACCTGTACTACGTGAAGAACGGATCGCTCTTCCTGGACCTCTCCGTCATCTTCCATACGGCGCGGCACGTGCTCACGGGACGCGGGGCGCGCTGAGCGTCGAGGTGCATGGGTGCCGGGAGGCTCGAGGGTGCCGTGGGAGTGGGTGCGCGAGGGGAGGGAATAGGGCCATGGGAAGACCCGAGATGCCTGTGCCGGCGTCACGGCGGGTGAGGCGGCTGAGGCGCGGGCAGAACGAGCACGTCCCGATGCTCGCGGTGCACCGGCCCACGCGCATCGTGTGCCTGGGCGGGGGAACCGGGCTGCCGGTGGTGCTCCGCGGGCTCGCCCGCCGCGCGGACCCGGGCCCGGAGGAGCCGGGGCTCGCGCTCACCGCCGTCGTCACGATGAGCGACGATGGTGGGAGCTCGGGCCGCCTGCGCCGGCACCTCGGGACGCTTCCGCCGGGGGACGTCCGCAATTGCCTCGTGGCCCTCGCGGGGAGGAAGGGAACCCTGACGGAGGTCTTCCAGTACCGCTTCAGCGGCTCGCGCACGCTGGGGGGCCATGCGGTGGGCAACCTGCTCATCGCCGCGCTCGCCGATCTGAAGGGGGACTTCCTCGAGGCGGTGCGGGTCTCCGGCCAGCTCCTCGGGTCCAAGGGTCAGGTGCTGCCCTGCACCGTCTCACCCGTCCAGCTCGTGGT
>JAKEEX010000723.1 GCA_022616315.1 Myxococcaceae bacterium | reverse complement strand
GCTGCTCTCCGAGGTGCTCACCGTCTTCCTGCGCGCAGTCTTCGCGCTGCAGAAGCGACGGGCGCGGAGGCTCGGCACGCGATGCGGGCAGACGGGGGCAAGCCGGACTGACCGCGACACCTCCGACCCGTTCGTCCTCCGCGTACGCGTTCCTACGCGTCTTCCCCCACCCCCCTCACCGGCTGAAAGGGGCGAAGGTCGAGTCAGAAGCGGATGCTCGCCTCCAGAGCGTAGGACGAATGGTTGCGTCAGGCGAAGCCTGGCGCGAGAGGAAGGAGGGCAGCCGATGTCATCCTGAAACTCGCGATTGGAGTCCCCGCGGCGCACAGCCGCCCATTTCCGCCGGCGCGCGTGTCTTGACAGCGAGGGGGACACTACACGCCTGCCGCACGGCCGGCGCGTGCGCCTGGTACGCCACCACCCTCCACCGCCCTCCACACCGATGGCACTCCAGCAGCCTCCAAGTCCCTGAAATCGCTGTGAAATCCAGGCCCTTATTCGGCTGCGCACCACCGCCGTCCGCCAGCTCTACTTTCCGGGCATGCTCCTGGGGATTCATCTGCTGTGACATTTCCAGCGGTCGCGCGAATCACTGGAACGTGATGCTGCGCGACCCCTGCCATGGCTGACCTCGACCTCACCGCCCGCTTCCTCGCCGCGCTCGAGCCGCACCGGCGGCTTCTGTCCAAGGTGGTGCGCGTGTACGGCCGCTCGGAGGCGGACCGCGAGGACCTGACGCAGGAGGTGATCGCCCAGCTGTGGCGCGCCTTCCCGCGCTACGAACCGCGCTGGGCCTTTTCCACGTGGATGTACCGGGTGGCGCTGAACGTGGCCATCTCCCACCAGCGACGCGAGCGCACGCGCTCGGCGGTGGTGACCCCCGCGGACGAGGGGGCGCTGCAGGTGCCCGGCGCGCGCGACGTGGGCATCCCAGACGAGGTTGCGCTTCTCTACCGCGCCATCTCGCAGCTGGACGATCTCAACAAGGCACTCGCGCTGCTCTACCTGGACGGGCACAGCCAGGCGGAGATGGCAGAGATTCTCGGGCTCACACCGACGAACGTGGGCACGCGCGTGGGCCGGATGAAGGAGCGCCTGCGCCAGGCGGTGGCGTCGGCCGAACAGGAGGTGGCGTGATGGGCATGGACCTGGACGAGCTGCGGGAGCGGTGGGCGGCCCACGATGCGGGGTCGGTGCGGCTGGACCGCGAGCGGCTGCGAGTGGTGCTCTCGGTTGAGCGCAGCCTGCGCGCGACCGGCCGCGCCCTCATGCTGGAGGTGGTCGTGGCGGCCGCGGGGCTCCTGTGGCTCGGAAGCTTCCTGTTCCGGTGGGCGGGCGAGCCCCGCACCTTCGCACCCGCGCTTCTCCTGCATGCACTGCTCATTGCCTGGACGGCCATGACCGTGCGCCAGATGGTGGCGGCGCGCGCGGTGCGGATGGATGCGCCGGTGCTGGCAGTGCAGCGGCAAGTGGAGCACGTGCATGTGCTGCAGCTGCGCACGACGCTGGCGGCGCTGGTGCTCTCGCCGCTGCTGTGGACGTTGAGCCTGGCCGTCGGAGTGCCGGCGCTCACCGGACGCAACGCAGTCGACGTGCTGGGCTGGCACTACGTCCTCGCCACCTTCGTCTTCGCGGCCGTGTTCGCCGCCGCGGCCGTGCTCGGGATTCGGCGCTGGGGCCGTCGCTCCGAGCGAATGCGGCGCGTGGCTAACAGTCTGACGGGTGCGAGCCTGCATCGGGCCCGCGAACGGCTCGCCGCGCTCGCGAAGTTCGAGCGTGACCCTGGAGGCGCGTCCTAGCCCCTCGGACGCCCCTCGAGCTCACCGGGCCCCGGCCCGAGGGACCAGCGCAACCCATCCACACGCAGGAGCAGGAGAGAACGGTCATGCGAGCACTTCGCAGGGTGTCGTACGTCGTACTGGCAGGGGTCGGGCTGTACTTCGCAGCGGCGCTGGCCATGACCGCTTGGCCCGCCCCCACGTTTCGCGCTGCAGTCCCCGACATTCCCCCGTCCCCACTGCCCACCGCAGCCGACGTGGGCGCGACCGCACGCCGCTTCCGGATGGCAGACGGGGTGGAGCTGAACGCGCTGGTGTTCGACGGAGAGCGTCCGCTGACGCTGGTCTTCGTCCACGGCATGATGAGTTCGAGCAGCGCGCAGGGCGCCGCCTTGCGCGAGCTCTCGCATCGGTTGCGTGCACGGGTCGTGGCGGTGGACCTGCGCGGTCACGGCGCGTCAGAGGGCGTGGCCGGCGATGTTCCGCACGTGGGGCAGTACGCAGAGGACATCGCGGAGGTGGTTCGCACGCTCCGTGCGGAGGGGCCGCAGCGCGCTCTGGTCCTCGGCGGCGTGTCGATGGGCGGAGGCGTCGCACTGCGCCACGCGCTCCTGCCTGATGCTCCGCGCGTGGACGGCTACCTCCTCCTCGCTCCGCACCTCGGCGCGCGCGCGTCGACGACGCGCACCGCTCCCGCGCGGGGAGCACCGGCTGTCGAGGCACCGATGAAGGTCCACATCCCGCGGCTGCTCGGCCTGGCGATGCTGGACGCGGTGTGCCTGACGTTTCTCCATGGCCTGGACACGCTCTACGTCAACGCACCCGTGCGCTGGCCGCTGCGCCGCTACACGTTCCGGGCACTCGTCAGTGGCGCGCCGGAGGACCACCGCGTCCCGCTCGCGGCGGACACACGGCCGATGCTGGTGCTCGTGGGCGCGGACGACGAGGCCTTTGTCGCCAGCAACTACGCCCGCGAGCTCCGCGTGCGGCCCTCGGCCGAGGTGCGCGTATTCGACGGTGTGAACCACGCAGGCATCCTACGCGCGCCGGCGGCACTGGAATCTGCCTCCGCCTGGCTCGACCGCATCGCGCCGTCCCCGTGAGGATTGGGTGGCCGTGAGGGACATCCTCTGCCACTCGAGGCTGCCGGGCACCCCGCCGCGGCTGGAGCAGGTTCGGAGGATGCTCGGGTGGGAGCCCTCCGGAGGCGCGGCCGGGACGGGGGGCGCTCCACGGCCTGGCTGCGGTCCGGGTAACAGGACCGCGACGCGTCACTCCCAACCCGCGCAGCGGTTCCCGGCGGGCGGGCTGGTGGCCTCCGTTGGAGACTGGCCCACCCGAGGAGAAGCTTCCCCTGCCGACGGGTAGCTGCTCGTCCAGGTGGCGCTCGAGGTGATGTCCTGTGTGTGGCCGCCGGCGAGGGTGGCCTCGGCCCGGAGCTGCTTCGAGTGGCCCGTGATGAACTCGGCCGTCGCAGGGGTGACGGACGCGTAAGCAAGGTCCGCATGGAGCGCTTCGAGCTCCTGCACCCGTACGTCCAGCAGGTGGGCGAGATGGCGGTGCTCACCTTCCACTTCGCCGCGTACGGCGGGCACGGGGAGGCATACAGGTGGAACTGCACCGAGGTGTACCGCCGTGACGCCGGACGTGGCGCATCGCCCACACCCATTGGTCCTGGACCGGTCGCCGCACGCCTTGATGGCGAGCGACTTCCCTGAAGCAGGTCAGAGGGATGACGACGCGAGGCTCGCCAGCGCGATCGCCCCGTCCCCGGTCGAGACCCGCCGCAGGTAGTCGATCTGTCCGAGGTGGTAGTTCAGGTGCCCCAGCAGGTGAATCAGGAACTGGCGGGTCAAGATTGGCCTGCCGTCATAGGACTCCGGATGGTCCGCATCGAGCATCGCGGGGGTCAGCGCGCCGATGGTGCCGGGTACCGACCCGCGGACCTCCTCGATGCGGCGCAGGAGCTCACCCTGCTCGACACCGCGGGCACTGAACTCGAGGGGCCGGTTCCGCTCGTCTGCCCGCCGACGTGCTACGGCAGGTGCTGGTGCACCTGAAGCTGCCCGCCGACGTGCCACCCCTCGCCCCGGCGCGTGGGCCGCCGCAGCCGGACTTCTGGCAGTAGCGCCCTCTC
>JAKEEX010000722.1 GCA_022616315.1 Myxococcaceae bacterium | reverse complement strand
GGTGTGCGGCCGTTCGAAGGAGGCGTGTCGGTTGCTGATGCGCGCCTTCGTGGAGGGACGCGTGCAGAAGGAGTACCTCGCGGTGTGCGAGGGGCACCCGGGGCGGGATGTTTTCACGGTGGACGCGCCGATTGCGGAGGGGACGGAGCTCATCCGCATTGCCGTGCGGATTGATGCGGCGGGAAAGGCTGCGCGCACGCGCTTCGAGGTGCTCCGGCGATTCACGCGCGGCGGTGAGCCGTTCTCGCTGGTGCGGGCACTGCCGGAGACGGGGAGGCAGCACCAGATCCGCGTGCACATGCGCGAGGTGGGCCACCCGCTCGTGGGGGACAAGATGTACGGGCCGGACCCGGGCTACTTCGACCGCTTCAGCAGGAAGTGCCTGGAGCCGGAGGCTTGGGAGCGCCTGCGCCTTCCGCGGCATGCTCTGCATGCTGCGGGGCTTTCGTTGACGCACCCGGGGACGGGGGAGCAGGTGCGGTTCAGCTCAGCGCTGCCCGCGGACCTTGCTGAGTTCATTGGGGACGGTGACGGCGCAGTGTAGGGGGTTCGTCGCCGTTCACGTCGCCGTCCACGTCAACGTCAACGTCAACGTCAACGTCCACGTCGCCGTCCACGTCCACGTGCTTCAGACTTGGACTGCGGCTGGAGGCGGCTTGGGCTAGCCGTACACGAGCTCGAGCTGCGGGCGCGGAACGGGAGTCACCAGGTCACCGGTGAGGTAGTTCCCCGAGAAGCAGGCGTTGCAGAACGTGGACGAGTTGCGATCGCCGACCGCAGCGCCCAGGCCCTCCATCGAGAGGTAGCCCAGCGAGTCCGCCGTCACGTACCGCGAGATCTCGTCCACGGTGTGGCTGGAGGCGATGAGCTCGTGCCGGCTCGGCGTGTCGATTCCGTAGTAGCAGGGCCACGCAGTGGGTGGGCTGGAGATGCGGAGGTGCACCTCCGTCGCGCCCGCGGACTTGAGCAGCTTGACGATCTTCCGGCTCGTCGTGCCGCGCACGATGCTGTCGTCCACCACCACCACGCGCTTGCCCTTGAGCACCTGGCGCACCGCCGCGAGCTTCAGCTTCACGCCGAAGTGGCGGATGGACTGCTGCGGCTCGATGAAGGTGCGGCCCACGTAGTGGCTGCGGATGAGCCCCACGTCGTAGGGGATGCCGCTCTCCTGGCTGAAGCCGAGCGCCGCGGGCACGCCGGAGTCCGGGACTGCAATCACCAGGTCCGCATCCGCGGGCTTCTCGCGCGCCAGCTGGCGGCCGAGCTCCTTGCGGACCTCGTACACGCTGCTCCCGAAGAGCACCGAGTCCGGCTTGGCGAAGTAGACGTGCTCGAAGATGCAGCGGCCCAGGCGCGCCACCGGGAACACCTGGCGGCTGGTGAGCCCGCCGTCGGAGGACAGGACCACCATCTCGCCCGGCTCCACCTCGCGGATGAGCTCCGCCTCGATGAGGTCCAGCGCGGTCGTCTCGCTCGCGAACACGTAGCCCGTCTTGTGGCGGCCGAGCACCAGGGGGCGGAAGCCGTAGGGGTCGCGCACGGCCACGAGCTTCTGGCCGGCGAGGAAGAGCATGCTGTAGGCGCCCTGAACGCGGCCGAGCGCCTCGATGATGCGCTCTTCCAGCGTCTCCTTCCGGCTGCGCGCGATGAGGTGGATGACCACCTCGGTGTCCGCGTCCGACTGGAAGATGGCGCCCTGGGCCTCGAGCTCGTCCCTCAAGCTCTGGCCGTTGACGAGGTTGCCGTTGTGGGCCACGGCCAGCCCGCCGCCCGCCCACGCGACCTGCAGCGGCTGCACGTTGCGCAGGTGGCTGCCGCCGGCGGTGGAGTAGCGCGCGTGTCCGATGGCCGCCGTCCCCGGAAGCTTCCCGAGCACGTCCGCGCTGAAGATGTCCGCGACGAGCCCCATCTCCCGGTGCCCGCGCAGCGTGTCACCTTCCGCCGCCACGATGCCCGCGGACTCCTGCCCGCGGTGTTGCAGCGCGTGCAGCCCGAGATACGTGAGGTTCGCTGCTTCCGGATGGCCGACGATTCCGAAGATGCCGCACATGGGCGCGCCTTTAGCCTGCTTCCTGGGTGAACGGAACCCTCCAACGCACCCGGTGACCTGGGCTATTTCCCGCAGCTGTAAGCTGGACCTTCGAGGGGGTGGCGGGCGTGTAGGCGCCCGTCAGACCTTGATTTTCGGGTTCTCCTTCCGGGGCCTGTAGAGGAGCACCGTGCGGCCGAGCACCTGGGCGAGCGCGCTCTCGGTCGCGGTGGACAGCTTCACGGCGGCGTCCTTGCGGTCGTCCGGGCCCTCGTTGACCTTCACCTTGATGAGCTCGTGGTCGTGGAGGGCCTGCTCCACGGCCGCGACGACGGCGTCGGTGACGCCCGCCTGGCCGACGAGGACCACGGGCTCGAG
This sequence comes from Myxococcaceae bacterium, assembly GCA_022616315.1. GTDB lineage: Bacteria > Myxococcota > Myxococcia > Myxococcales > Myxococcaceae > JAKEEX01. The sequence continues at coordinate 6,987 of JAKEEX010000722.1, read as the reverse complement.
GTGGTGTCCCATCGCGCGGAGGGCGCGGCGCTGCTTTCCGGTGAGCTCCAAGGGGTACGTGTCTCCTTCCATGAGGACCAACAGGGGAGGCGGCCCTACTTCTTTCCGCCCATCAGGCGGACCTCGCGGGCCGCGTCGATGTGGTCCGGCTTGAGCTCGAGCGTGCGCTTGAAGTGCTTGAGCGCGCCGGCCGCGTCCCCGGACAGCTTGATGACCTGGCCGGTGAAGTAGTGCGCGGGCACGCAGCGCTCGTTGCGCTTGAGCGCCTCCTGCAGTTCCCTCAGCGCTTGCGCCTTCGCGGAGATCTTGTCGTCCAGCGTGAAGAAGCGGGAGTAGCCGCGCCAGGCGTAGAACTCGCCCTCGTCCGGGTTGAGCGCGATGGCGTCGTCGAGGAGCTTCGCGGCCTCGGCGAAGCGGCGGGCCTTCACCATGGCGCATGCCCTGTTGAAGAGGTCCTCGGCCTTGAGGATGTTGGCGACGTCCACCTCGCCGCCGCCCGTCGCCAGCTCCAGGATGTAGTCGGCGCGCAAGGCGTCATCGCCCAGGGCGCGGTAGGCCTCGCCGATTGCCGCGAAGATGTCCGCCTTCAGCTTGGCCATCTCCTGCGGAGCACCTGGGGGCACCGTGTCCGGGTGGTGGACCCGCGCGAGCCTGAAGTACGCGGCCTTCACCGCGGAGGTGTCCGCGTTCTCCGGGACACCGAGACGCTGGAAGTGGTTCTGGCCCTTGAGCGCGTCGAGGAGGGTGCGCAGCGAGGGGAGGTCGGGTGCGACGTCCGGACCTGGTGCCGCACCGGAGCCTTGTCCCCGAGCGACATCGGAGCCCTGCCCCTGGGTGCGCTGTCCCCTCTCCCCCTGGGAGAGGGACGGGGTGAGGGGTTTGTGGGCCTGTGCTCCACCCCGGGTCGGCTGCGCGGGCGAGCTGGCGGGTCCCGGCGTGGGCCGCGTCGGCGCTCCAGGCTGCGCAGGCGAGAGCACCGGGGGCGGCCGGGCTCCCGGGGACGCCGCGGTGTTCGGCGCAGCCACCGTGCGCGCGGTAGGCGCAGGTCGCTGGGTGTTCACGGGGGAAGTCGGGGGGACCGCGGTCGTCTTGACGACGGGGCGCTGCGCCGGGACGAAGCTGAGCGCTTCCAGCTCGCGCAGGAGGTACGCCAGCCGCAAGAGGTTGTCCGCCTCCTGCGGCGTCTCCTGCATCAGCTGCTCGAGGGAGCGCACCCCGTCGATTCGCCCGAGCGTGCGCGCCTCCTGCGGCGTGAGCCGAAGCTCGCTCACGTCCACGCGTCCACCGGACTTCATCACCGGCAGCGCGAGCACGGACTGCAGGCGCCTGCGCAGCTCCGGGCCGGGCAAGCGCCTCACGAGCGCGCTCAGGAGCCCCCAGCGGTCGCCGAGAGGAAGCGCCTTCGAGGCCGGGAGGTCACTCGGACCGAACCGGTACCGCCCGCTCTCCGCGAGCACGGCGCGCGCGATGAGCTCGTGCGCGCGCTGCGTGAGCAGAACGAAGGCCTGGGGAGGGGGCACGAGCCCGAGGCCGAAGAGGGCGCCGAGCAGCTCGCCCCCGAACCCGCTCTTCGCAGCCTCGGCGTCCGCAAGCTGGTCCGGGGTGAGCAGCCGGCCCCGCATGAGGCAGGCACCCACGGCATCGTCCGGGTGCGACGAGTCCACGTAGTCCGGCTGCCCCTTGCGGAAGTGGAGCTCCAGCTGCCGGTCGGCGAGCTCCAGGAGGAGCCGTCCCGTGGCCTGCGAGGACGCCGCGAGGTAGTACAGCCGGAGCGCCGACACCGGGCCCAGCTCGCCGCGCTCGGCGAGACCGGTGGGCACGTGCGTCGTACCAGCGGACGGCGCGGGAGGGGTGGGGAGGCTCACGGCGGGCAACACTACCCGGGAGACCGGACGGCTTCACCCCTTTCGGCGGACGTCGGGAGCAGGCAGGCGAGCAGTACTCCCGGGGGCGGTCCACGAGCGCTCCGCCACGTCGGCCGTGGTAAGGCCCGCGGCGCACCCGTCATGACCGACATCGCACTGTTGCCCCTGGTCCTCCTGTGCGTCGCCGCGCTCTGCGCGGGCTTCGTGGATGCCATCGCCGGAGGAGGCGGCCTCATCACGCTTCCGGCCCTCTTCACCGCGGGGCTCCCGGCCCACGTGGCGCTGGGCACCAACAAGGGGCAGTCCGTCTTCGGCTCGTTCGCCGCGCTGATGCGCTTCCGGCGCGCGGGGCTGCTGGACTCGCAGCGTGCGCGGTGGACCTTCCCCTTCGGTCTCGCCGGGGCGCTCGGAGGCGCGGCGCTGGTGATGTTGCTGAAGCCCGCGGTGCTGCGCCCCGTGGTGCTCGTGCTGCTCGTGGGTGTCGCGGTCTTCCTTGCCTTCCGCAGGGCGCCCGCCCGGGTGGAGCCGGAGTCGGCTCCGGCGCGGATGGCGCGCAGGGTGGCCGTCGCAGTGGCGTTCGTCATCGGCGCGTACGACGGCTTCTTCGGGCCGGGGACCGGAACCTTCCTCATCATCGCGTTCGTGGCGCTGGCGGGGGACTCGCTCTCGCGCGCGTCCGGCAACGCGAAGGTGGTGAACTTCGCCTCCAACCTGGCGTCCATGGCCGTCTTCGCGAGCAGCGGGGTCATCCTCTGGAAGGTCGCGCTGCCCATGGCCGCTGCTCAGGCCGCCGGTGGGTGGCTGGGCGCGCACACGGCGGTGCAGGGTGGAGATGTCCTGGTGCGCCGCGTGGTGCTCTGTGTGGTTTGCGCCCTTTGCCTCAAGCTGGGCTGGGACATGGTGCGTGGGTAAGGTGTGCCGGCGGTGCATGGGCTGATACCGTCGCGCCCATGACGGCCGTTCCAGGCGCCCCCGCCGCGCCCCCCTCCGGCGTCCGCTCCCCCTGGCTGGAGGAACTGGACGTCCTCATCCGCGCCCGCTACCCGCTCATCTCCCTGGTCTCCTGGGAGGAGCACCGCCTCGAGGGCCTGCTCGCGGACCTCGCCCGCGCCCACGGCAAGGTGCTCTACACCTGGTCCATCGTGCGCGGGCTGCGCTGCGTGGGTGCCTCACGCGCACCGGCGCTTCCGGAGGAGACCCGCAACCCGCTGGAGGCCATCGCCGCCATCGAGAAGCTCACCGAGCCTGCGCTCGTGGTGCTCAAGGACCTCCACCCATACCTCGCGGAGCACACCGTGGTTCGCGCGCTCCGCGAGCTGGGCCAGTCGCTCAAGAGCAGCTTCACCACGGTCATCCTGCTCTCGCCGACGCTCGCGCTCCCGGTGGAGCTCGAGAAGGAGGTGACGGTCCTCGACGTGCCGCTGCCCGGGTTCCCCGAGCTGGTGGGGCTCCTGCGCGAGATCGTCACCGTGGTGCGCCAGGGGAAGAAGGCGACCATCGAGCTGACGCGCGAGGACGCGGAGCAGCTCACCCGCGCGGCGATGGGGCTCACGCTGTCGGAGGCGGAGAATGCCTTCGCCAAGGCGATTGCCCACGACAGCCGCCTGAGTGCGGACGACATCCGGCGCGTGCAGGACGAGAAGCGCCAGGTGATTCGCAAGAGCGGGCTGCTCGAGTACTTCCCTCCGAGCACGGACCTCGGCCAGGTGGGTGGGCTCGAGCACCTGAAGGCGTGGCTCGGAAACCGGACCGCGGCGTTCGGGGAGAGGGCGCGCCGCTTCGGCCTCCCGGAGCCCAAGGGGCTGCTGCTCCTGGGTGTGCAGGGCTGCGGTAAGAGCCTCACCGCGAAGGCGGTGGCCGCGCACTGGACCCTGCCGCTCCTGCGGCTGGACATGGGGCGCGTGTTCAGTGGGCTCATCGGCTCGTCGGAGCAGAACCTGCGCCAGGCCATCCGCGTGGCCGAGAGCGTGGCGCCCGCGGTGCTGTGGGTGGATGAAATCGAGAAGGGCCTCTCCGGAACGCGCTCCTCGGACGCGGTGGACGGGGGCGTGTCCGCGCGCGTGTTCGGCACGCTGCTCACGTGGCTGCAGGAGAAGTCGGCCCCGGTGTTCGTGGTGGCAACGGCCAACAGGATCGAAGGCATGCCGCCAGAGCTCCTGCGCAAGGGCCGGTTCGACGAGATCTTCTTCATCGACCTGCCCGCGCTCGAGGAGCGGCGCGCCATTCTCGACATCCACCTGCGTCGGCGTGGGAGGGAGCCGGCGACGTTCGATGTGTCGGCGCTCGCCGAGCACTCGGTGGGGTTCAGCGGTGCGGAGCTCGAGCAGGTGGTGATCGCCGCGCTCTACGACGCGTTCGGCGCAGGCGTGGAGCTGGCCCAGGAGCACCTGGTGCGGGCGGTGCGGGAGACGGTGCCCCTGAGCGTCACCATGCGCGATGACATCGAGCGGCTTCGCACGTGGGCGAAGGGGCGGACGCGGCCTGCGTCCGGTGGCGGAGGTGCGCGGTGAAGCGTCGCGGTTCGCGCTTCCTGCACCTGGAGAACGCGCGACGGTCCACGGGCGGCCCGGAGGAGCGGGCGAGGCTCGAGGGCGGGGACAGGTTCTCGGCACCGGTGGCCCGCGACGAGGTGGGCGTGGCGCAGGAGCGCGTGTCGGAGGCACACGTGGAGCGCTTCCGGCACCAGGGGGAGGTGCCGATGGCGCTCGACGAGAGGGCGCTGGAGGACATGCCGTTCCGGCGCTGCGTGCGGTGCGAGGTGGACAGCAGCCGCTACGTCACCGCGTGCAGCCGGTGCGGCGCGGACCTGGAGACACCCGAGCAGCGCGCGTTCAATGCGCAGCTGTGGCAGCGGCGCCAGCAGGAGGCGGCCGTGGAGCGTGTGGAGCTGGAGGCGCTGCGCGAGAGGCCGCGGCTGGACCCGCTCGAGGTGGAGCGGATGATGGAGCAGCTGCGCCGGGAGGCGCGTGAGGGCGTGTGGGGCTGGCTCGTGCGGTGGGCGCAGCGCGCGCGGCGCTGGTGAAGCACTGAGACACGGCATCGGTCCAGCCCCCTCATTCCCTCTCCCAGAGGGAGAGGGGGGTGGGGCTCAGAGCACCACGTGCTCGCGGTGCTCCCCGAAGACGTCCCGCATGGCATCCGAGATCTCGCCGAGCGTCGCGTACGTCTTCACCGCGTCGAAGATGAGCGGGATGAGGTTCGCATCCGGCGTCTTCGCAGCGTCGCGCAGCGCATTCACCGCCCGCGCGGCCGCGGCGTTGTCGCGACGCTGACGCAGGGCCTTCAGCCGCTCCGTCTGCGCGCGCTCCACCGTCTCGTCCACCTTGAGTAGGCCCGAGGGAGGCGGCTCCTGCACCTGAAACGCGTTCACGCCCACGACGACCGCGCGCTTCTGCTCCACGTCCCGCTGGGCCTGGAACGCGGCGTCCTGGATCTCCTGCTGCGGGAAGCCCTTGCGGATGGCCTCCACCATGCCACCCATGTCGTCGATCTTGCGGATGTACTCCTCCGCCTTCGCCTCGAGCTCGTCCGTCATCTGCTCGATGGCGAAGCTGCCGCCCAGCGGGTCGATGGTGTCGGCGACACCTGACTCGTAGGCGATGACCTGCTGGGTACGGAGCGCCAGGCGCGCGGCCTCTGCGCTGGGGAGCGCGAGCGCCTCGTCGCGGCTGTTCGTGTGCAGCGACTGAGCACCCCCGAGCACCGCCGCGAGCGCCTGCAGCGCCACGCGCACCACGTTGTTGTCCACCTGCTGCGCGGTGAGGGTGGAGCCCGCCGTCTGAGCGTGGAAGCGCAGCATCATGGAGCGCGGGTCCTTCGCCTTGAAGCGCTCCTTCATGATGCGCCCCCACAGACGACGCGCCGCGCGGAACTTGGCGATTTCCTCGAGGAAGTGGTTGTGGACGTTGAAGAAGAACGAGAGCCGGCCGGCGAACTCGTCCACCGTCAGCCCCGCCTTCAGCGCCGCCTCGACGTAGGCGATGCCGTCCGCGAGCGTGAACGCGATCTCCTGCGCCGCCGTGCTGCCGGCCTCGCGGATGTGGTAGCCGCTGATGGAGATGGGGTTCCACTTCGGCACCCGCTTCGCGCAGAAGGCGAAGAGGTTGGTGATGAGGCGGAGCGAGGGCCCGGGCGGGTAGATGTACGTTCCGCGCGCCATGTACTCCTTCAGGATGTCGTTCTGGACGGTGCCTGAGAGCGCCTTGAGCGGCACGCCGCCCTTCTCGCCCACCGCCGCGTAGAGGCAGAGGAGGATGGGCGCGGTGGCGTTGATGGTCATCGAGGTGGACACCTCCCCGAGGGGGATGTCCTTGAGCAGCGTCTCCATGTCCTCGAGCGAGGAGATGGAGACGCCCACCTTGCCCACCTCACCGCGGGCGCGCGCGTGGTCCGCGTCGCGGCCCATCTGGGTGGGCAGGTCGAAGGCCACCGACAGGCCCGTCTGCCCCGACTTCAGCAGGTAGTGGTAGCGCTTGTTGGACTCCTCCGCGGAGCCGAAGCCCGCGTACTGGCGCATGGTCCAGAAGCGCCCGCGGTACATGGTGGGCTGAACGCCGCGGGTGAAGGGGTACTCGCCGGGGAAGCCGAGCTTCGCGAGGAGCTCGTCGGCCTGCGCCGCGCCCTCTTCGGGCGTGTAGACGGGAGGGATGTCCAGCCCGCTCGAGGTGACGAACTGCTCCTGCCGCTCGGGGGCCTTCGCCTTCGTCCGGGCGAAGGTGGTCTCCATCCAGCGGCGCTTCTCGGTCTTCCAGTCGGCCATGGGCTACTCCACCACCACGAGCTTGGCGCCGTTCTCCACCGCGCTGCCCTCCTTGGCGGGCAGCTCCACCACCTTGCCGGCCTTGGGGGACTTGAGCTCGTTCTCCATCTTCATGGCCTCGACGACCACGAGCCCCTGGCCCTCGGTCACCTCGTCGCCCACCTTCACCAGCACCTTCACCACCTTGCCGGGCATGGGCGCCACGATGGTCTGCTTGCCCTCCACCGAGAAGGCCGCGGTGACCGCGCGCAGGCGGCGGCGGCGCTCGTCCGCCACGTCGATGCGCGTCACCTGGCTCTTCACCAGCACGCCCACCTCGTCGCCCGCCTCCTCGAACTCCACGCTGTAGGAGCTGCCGTCGAT
>JAKEEX010000721.1 GCA_022616315.1 Myxococcaceae bacterium | reverse complement strand
GTGCGGCCCTCCTGCCAGCGGAACCAGGCGCGCACGCCGGGGTAGCGGCCGCCGTCGTAGTCCCCCTCCCCCTCGAGCACCGCCTCCTGCTGCTCCCGCCGCAGCTGCCCCCACGGCACGTCCATGGGGATGCGGTGCCGGCGCGCGAAGGTGGCCAGCGTCTTGCGCTCCCACTCGGTGGACTTGCCCGTCCAGGGGCGGATGGCCCCCCCGGCCAGGGAGAGCGAGGCGTCGGGGATGACCTTGCCCCAGTCGATGCCGATGGTGCGCCCGAAGCCGCGGCAGGTGCCGCACGCGCCCACCGGAGACTGGTAGCTGAAGAGCCCCGGCCGCGCGGGCTCGAAGGCGCGCGCACAGCGGGGGCACACCAGGCCGCGCCGCACCTTGCGCGCCCCGTCGGGCGTGGTGCAGAGGGCCTCGCCCTCGGCCCGCGCCCACGCCGTCTCCAGCGCCTGGGTGAGGCGGCCGCGGCTCTCCGGCACCAGCTTCACGCGGTCGAGCACCACCTGCGCCACCCCGGCCGCGTCGGTGGCCTCGCTGGGCCGCAGGGACTCCAGCTCGCGCACCTCGCCCTGAACCAGCAGGCGGCGGTAGCCGTCGCGCAGCAGCTGCGCCCGCACGTCGAGGAAGCTCGCCGTGTCCGGGATGCGCACCGGGTGGCTGAGGATGGCCACCGCCCCGTCCGCGCCCTCGAGCAGGGCGGCCGCGGCCTCGCCCGCATCCGTGCGCCGCGCCTCCACCCCGCACCCCGGGCAGACCGGCAAGGCCTCGCGGGTGAAGAGCGCGGAGAGGTACGCCTCCACGTCCGCGAGCGTGGCCACGGTGGAGCGGCTGCTCTTGACCGGCGCCCGGCGGTCCACCGCCACGCCCGCCGCCACCGGCTCCAGCGAGTCCATGGGGGGACGCTCGAGCCGCTCGAGGAACTGGCGCGCGTAGGGGCTGAAGCTCTCCACGAAGCGGCGCTGCCCCTCCGCGTAGAGGGTGTCGAGCGCCAGGCTGGACTTGCCGGCCCCGGACACGCCCGTCAGGCAGACGAGCTCGCCCTCCCTCAGCTCGAGGGAGAGGTCCTGGAGGTTGTGCGTGCGGGCCTTGCGGAGTCGGGTCGTCTGCATGGGGGTCCTGGGTTTAACGCCCGCTCCCCCCTCCGCCAACGCGCAGTTGGAGCGCCGGCGCCCTTCGGCCGCTCGGCCCCCGGCCCGCTCCGCCCCACGGGCAGGACAGGGGTGGAGGGGCCGCACGCCCTGCGGACCGGGGGAGGACGGGCCGCCCCGGCGAGCAGCTTCTGGCACTGAGGCTCCTGGCACTGAGGCCGGAGGCCACGGAACTGCCCCTCCCCAACGAGCGCCAGGCGACGCCCCTCGAGGCCAGCGCCACGGG
>JAKEEX010000720.1 GCA_022616315.1 Myxococcaceae bacterium | reverse complement strand
TCCCATCGGCCGGAGAGGACGAGGGCGCGGAGGTCGAGGACATGTTGACCGGTTTCCTCCTTCCAGCGGCTACCGGGCCTCTTCATGCGCAGGGCCACGAGCGACTTGCAGGCGGCCTCCACGTTGCCGCTGCCAACGGGAAGGCCCTCGGCGCGGGCAGTGGCGTAGCCCATGCGCTCGCCTTGGTTGTGCAGGTAGCGGATGGCGTCGTTGACGGGGCGCTCGTCTCCGGCGCGCGCGTGCTGCTTGCCGCTGCCGTACAGTTCCCTGAGGAGGCGGCCGCGGGCGTTCTCGGAGTTGAGCAGAAGGGACTTCCAGCGGTGCACTACCGGCGGGGCGCCTGCTTCGCCGTGGATGAGGACGGCGGCCCTCCCCAGCTTCTCCACCACGTGCCAGAAGTCGGTGAGGTACCAGCACGGCACGCCCGGCAGGTGCGCTTCGACGGCGGCGTCCAGGAGGCCCTGCAACTCGGGAGCACCGTCGGTGAGGACGACGAGCTTCAAGGAGGGCTGCTTCGTCAGCACCGCCTTGGCGTCCTCGGCCAGGCGGTGCGCCATTTGCCGCGCATCCCCCTGCGGCATGCGTCCCATCTCCACCTTGGCGAGTGCCTCACCCTTGCTGTCGTGGAAGCTGAGGGTGCCCACGTACGCCATGCGCCAGACGACGTCGACGGGGCGCTTGGGCGCGCCCTTCCTCGGGCGGCCCACCGGACGGGGCTTCGGCTCCTCCATGGGCACCGCTACCCTGTCCAGCGAGAGGCTGAGGCTGTGGGCACCCTCAGGCACGTCCATGGCGTCCGCCAGCGCCGCCTCCACGTGCGGCCGTTCCTCTCCGTAAAGGGCCCCCACGGCGTGCCCCACCCGCTCGAAGCTGCTGCGGCTGTAGGGCAGCCGGTGGAGTGCGCGCGAGGTACCCTCTGCGTCGCGCGAGGTGCCACACCCAATGAGGTGGGCCATCCCTCGCGCCGCCTCGGGCAGCCATCCGTCCTCCACGCACCCAGCGCGCAAGGACACCGCGTCCACCGTGGGCCCATTGCGCACGCCCACCTCCCGGTACAGGCTTCGCTCTACTTCGACTGGCCCCGCTTGCGTCTTGTACGTCGCCGGGTACCGCCCGACGCGGGCGTGGAGCCGCCCGTCGACTCGGACGCGGGGGGCGTCGATGTCGAGGTGTCGAAGCAACCTCCGCACGACTTCGCACTCCACCTCGGCCGCGCCCGCCGCAGCACGACGCTCCAGGGCGGCGAAGTCCAACGGCTTGCCCGAGCGAATCTCCGCGACGCCCGCCTCCATGTCCTTCACCAGCCTGCGGACCGCCTCGGCCAGCTCTTCCGGTACTTCCACCATCACCTTCGGCACGTGCGCACCTCCGGCGTGGCACCCCACCAGAAGTCTCGCACACCGCCGATGAACGGGCACTCAGCCGCTCCGCCGCCCGTCAGCTCATCCAACGCTCAGGATCGGATCCACACCCGGGGGATGAACCCAGAGGTCATGGTGCAAGAGCACTTGGCCCACGGCACGCTGGTGGAGCTGGTCCCGGGCAAGCGCTTGGACGTGGTGTTGTATTGGCAGGAGTGGCGGCTCCAGTCGCGCTTGATGGAGGAGCTCTCGCGCGCCATTCGCGCAGGAGGCCGAGCAGAGCTGAGGTGACGCGGGGTTCGGAACAGATCCCAGGATCGTGAAAGACGACGGTGCGAGTCGCGCCCGATGCTCCGAGCGTTCACCCCAGTTCGGAGCCGTCCACATGCGTCGCCCCATCGCCGTCCTCGATGCTCCTTGCCACCTC
>JAKEEX010000107.1 GCA_022616315.1 Myxococcaceae bacterium | reverse complement strand
TGAGGCACAGCCCTCCCTGCTGACGGCCTCCGCCTCCGCGGCGGACACACGCTTCACCCGCGCACCGCTCGCAACAGGGCCCCAATCTCGCCTATGCACGGCGTCGCACCGTCTAGCCAGGGCCTAGAAGACGGGAGCGGGTGCACCTCAGCCGCCCGCTCCCCGCACGGGGCGACCGGGTCATTCGGTCGCCCCGTGCGCATTCTTGGGGGGATGCGTGCGGCGGGACGTGGCTCCGGCCGCGTCTCGGGAAGCCGCGTCTGTCCGGCCGCGGACGCACCGATAGAGCCTTCAGGCCAATGGTGGCCATCGCGGCGTCGGGCAACGCTCGTCCATTCCGGAGCCCTGGCAATGGGGTCACGGCCGGAGGACGAAGGCGTCCGATGCGCCGGCGATGGAACAGGTGGTGGCTCCTCCTGGGGGCGCTCGCGCTGGTGGGGGCCGGGCTGGTGCTCGCGCGTGTCGTCGCACAGAGCCGGACCTCCGACCCGCTCACCCGGGAGGAGCGGGAGTGACTCAGGCAGCACGACGGGCGCATCGTGCTCGGCACCTACTCGGGCGCTCCTCCGTTCTCGTTCGTCAACGAGCGGGGGGCATACAGCGGGATGGCCGCGGACTACGTCCGGCTGCTCGAGCAGAAGCTCGGGTTCCTCTTCCACATCGACCCCCCGCTCCCCATCGAAGAGGTCGTGCGTGCCGTGCGCGAGGGAGAGGTCGATGTGACGGCGCTCCTGGCCAAGAGCCCCGAGCGCGCGGCCCTCCTCTCCTTCACCGAGCCGCTCGTGAGCGCTCCCACGGTCATCCTGGTGCGCCGGGGAAGGTGGGAGAAGCTGAGCCTCGACGAGCTGCGGGGGCTGAGGGTGGGGGTCGGAAAGGGCTACGCGCTCGAGGACTACTTGCGAGACCAGTACCCCGCCCTCCACCTGCTGCCGGTCGAGGACAACCTCGAGGGCCTGAGGCGGCTGGCCACGGGCGAGCTCGACGCGCTCCTGGCGGACATCGCCACCGCCTCCTACCTCATCAGCGAGGAGAACATCACCAACCTCCATGTCGCGGGAGACGTCCCGTTCCGCTACCAGCTCGCGTTCGGCGTCCGGAAGGACCAGGCGGTGCTGGAGAGCATCATCCGCAAGGGGCAGGCCCGCATCACCCCACGCGAGCGGGAGGCCATCTGGGAGCGCTGGGTCATCCAGTGGGAGGAGCCGTTCTACAGGCAGGCGTCCTTCTGGCGCTTCGTCGCCCTCCTGGCGGCGGGGGTGGGGCTGCTGGTGGGGGCGGTCGTCCTCTGGAACAAGGCGCTCCAGCGGCAGGTGAGGGCCAAGACGGCGGAGCTCGCGGAGGCGAACCGCCGGGTGTCGTTCCTCGCAGAGTCAGGCGTCATCCTGTCCGAGACGCTCGACTCCGAGCAGACCTTCGCGCGCCTCGGCGAGCTGCTCGTGCGCGAGTTCGGCGGCTGGTGCTCGATGGCCGTGATGCCGGATGGGCAGATACGGCGCGTGGGCTGGGCGCATGCCGACCCCGGCAAGCGGGCGCTCGTCGAGGCGCTCGTGATGCGCTACCCGGCGCGCGCGGGAGACCCCGGCCCGTCGGGTCAGGTCCTGACGGACGGCAAGGCCCACCTCGCCGCCGAGCTGACCGAGCAGGACCTGCGCGCCATCGCCCGAAACGAGGAGCACGCGGCGCTCTTCCGCATGGTCGGCACCCGGACCGCCCTGGCGGTGCCGCTCATTGCACGAGGCCAGATGCTCGGGATGCTGACCCTCGCCTCGGGCGTCCCCGGGCGGCGCTTCGGGCACGGAGAGCTCGAGCTGCGCGACGCGGTCCATGTCGCCGCCGCCCTTCGGGCCCCAGGCGAACTGGATGTGCCGCTTCTGCGTGCGCAGCTGCGTCCACTCACGCG
>JAKEEX010000719.1 GCA_022616315.1 Myxococcaceae bacterium | reverse complement strand
GGTGGAGCTGCCCTGATGGCCCGCGAGGTGTTCCACCACCGCCCCCCGGGCGGGCGCACCATGCACCCGCAGCGCGACTACTGGACGCCCATGAACCCGGCGCAGGAGGCGGAGGCACGCGCGGCGGAGCGCGACCGCAAGAAGCTGGACCCCGGCTACGTGACCGCGGCGGAGGCGGGCCAGCTTCCGCGCACCCCGGAGAACGTGGATCGCATCGCGGCCTCCCAGCCGTCCTGGCCGGAGCTGCGCATGCCCATGAACCGGCTGGACTTGGAGCCGGACACCGGTGCGTCGCATGAGCGCCGGGCTGTGGAGGCCGCTACGCTGTTCCAGGGCGGCCCAGTCGGGGGCTCCAAGGAGTAGGCCAATGCAGTCGGCTCTCGGCTGGCTGGGCGAGCTGGCGGGTTGGTTCGCGCAGTGGGTGCCGCGCCTCATGCACGTGCGCGCTACGGAGGCGGGCGTGCGCTTCATCCGCGGGAAGGCGCCGCGGCCCCTGCCTCCGGGCCTCCACCTCTACTGGCCCATCACCACGGAGGTGGAGTCCATCGCGACGGTGCGCCAGGTGATGGCCCTGGACTCGCAGGTGGCCGTGACCCGGGACGGGCACACCGTTGTGGCCGGCGGCCTCGTGGTGTACCGCATCGTGGACGCGGTGAAGTTCCTGGCTGAGAATTACGACGCGCACGATTCAGTCAAAGATGTCGCGCAGGCCGCCGTGCGCCAGGCCGTGCTCGCCAAGGAGTTCCAGGAGCTGCGCGCGGGCCGCGCGGCGGTGGAGAACAAGCTCACGGCCGAAGTCCAGAAGGTGCTGGTGGACTTCGGGGTGGAGGTGGAGTACGTTCGACTGGCGGACCTGGCGGGTGCCCAGGTCCTCTGCCTGTACAACGGCGGGCGCGTGGGCGGTTCGCCCCTTGGCGCCCTGGGAGAATGACATGCTTCTGGCCTTCTTCCTCGTGGTCCTGGGCCTCGTGTTCAACGCCCTGCCCGCGCGCAACCCCGGCAGCCGCCTCGCGCTTCCCACCCTTGCGCTTGCGGCGTTGTCGATGACCATCGCATGGCTGGAGGTGCCCGCGTTCGCGCAGGAGGTCACGGTAGAGCCCGGAGTCCTCGATGGCTTCATCAGTCAGCTGAACGGCACCATCGTGGCGGTGGTCAGCGCCGTGGCGGCCGTCGGGGGCCTGCTCGCCTACGTGCGGAAGCTTCGCAAGCCCACGCTGTAGTCCCGAGGTGCAGGCGGCGGGCATCTGATGACCGGGCCCGTCTTCGGTTCCATCACGTACCTGTGGGTGCGCTGCCGGCGCTCCGGCGGCGTGGAGCTTCGCCCGCTGCCGTCGCTCTTGTGGGCCCGCATGGAGGGGCACGAGGGCATCCCGGCCACCTTCGTGAGCAACGGCTGCACGCTCAGTCCCGACCGCTGGGACGGGTTCGCGTTGTGGCCTGCGTGCCACGTGCATGACTGGGACTACCTGCAGGCCGGCGGTATCATGGACCGCGCGCGCGCGGACGCGCGGCTCCGCCGCAACCTGGTCACGCTCATGGAGAACCAGGGCGCTGGCGCCCTCCGTGCTCGGCGGCTGGCCTGGGCCTACTGGGCTGGCGTGCGGGTGGGCGGCCCGCTAGCCTGGTGGGTGTGATGGACGACTGGGTTAACATCGTGGTGGGCATCCTGCTGGCCTATTTCGTGCTGGAGCTGTTGTTACCGTGACGGGCTGGCTGGAGAGCTTGGAATCCGCGCCGCGGCCGGGCTACCTAGAGGTAGAGGTGTGAGGCCTAGGGTCCACGTAGAAGCGGACGCGGCGTCCTACGATAGCCAGGGGGCCACGTTGCGCCTGCTCCTGGAGGTGATGTTGGACGTGCGAGACCTGCTCCGGGAGAACAGGGGTCAGCACGCCGTGGACGTGCCGCCGGTAGCAGCACACGACCTGCTGGCACGGACGGCAGTGGCGCCCGGCGGAGTGCACCGCCC